>NZ_KE148537.1:30657-38586 GCF_000410635.1 Comamonas sp. B-9 | reverse complement strand
CGGGTGCTCGGCCACCTTGAAGCGCCGGCCCAGGGTATCGGGCACCAGGCCATCGATGGCCACGGGCTCGAGCCATTCGCCGTTGAGGCGCAGCAGCGCCACTGCATCGGCGGGCAGCAGGGTGCGCAGGGCCGCAAGCAGGCGGCGCAGGCGCTCGCGCTCGGGCAGCTCCTGGGCCAGATCGGCCACCAGCGGAATCACGGCGTTGAGGATTTTGGAGGATGTCAAAACGACTCTAGGTGTCAAAAACACAGCATTTAGATGATGTCAGTATGACTGCATGCATTGTGCAATATATTGATATTCCACAAACCCGGTGTTGGCACGCTGCATGCATTGTCAAGACCAACCACATGCAAGGAGAGTTAGATGCTGAGCGATAGCCAAAAACAGATCATCCAGGCCACCGTCCCGCTGCTGGAGACCGGCGGAGAGGCGCTGACCACGCACTTCTACCAGATGATGCTGAGCGAGTACCCCGAGGTGCGCCCGCTCTTCAACCAGGCCCACCAGCAAAGCGGTGCCCAGCCCCGTGCGCTGGCCCATAGCGTGCTGATGTATGCCAAGCACATCGACAAGCTGGAGAACCTGGGCGACCTGCCCGCGCAGATCATCAACAAGCATGTGGCGCTGCAGGTGCAGCCGGACCAGTACCAGATCGTTGGCAGCTGCCTGCTGCGTGCGATCCGCGAGGTGCTGGGCGCCGAGATCGCCACCGATGCGGTGATCGATGCCTGGGCCGCTGCCTACACCCAGCTGGCCGACATCCTGATCGCCGCCGAGGCCAAGGCCTATGACGACATTGCCCAGGCCGAAGGCGGCTGGCGCGGTGCGCGCACTTTCAAGCTGGTGCAAAAGGTGGCCGAGAGCGCCGAGATCAGCTCCTTCTACCTGGAGCCGGTCGACGGCAAGGCGGTAATCGCCCACCAGCCGGGCCAGTACATCGGCCTGCGCGCCATCGTGGGTGGCACCGAGCAGCGCCGCAACTACTCGCTGTCGGCCCCGAGCAATGGCCGCAGCTACCGCATCAGCGTCAAGCGCGAGCCCGGTGGCAAGGTCTCCAACTACCTGCATGACCTGCAAGTGGGCGACACCTTGGAGCTGTTTGCACCGGCTGGCCATTTCACCTTGCAGGCGAGCGAGCGCCCCCTGGTGCTGATCAGCGGCGGCGTGGGCATCACCCCCACGTTGCCGATGCTCGAAGCCGCGCTGCAGACCGAGCGCCCCATCACCTTTATCCACTGCGCGCGTGGCAGTGCCGTGCACGCCTTCCGCCCTCAGATCGATGCGCTGGCCCAGGCGCACCGCCAGCTGCAGCCGCTCTATGTGTACGACAAGGTGGCCGAGGGCGAGGCGGTGGCTGCCCAGGGCCATCTGACCGAGGACCTGCTGGGCCAGTGGCTGCCGGCCTCGCGCGATGCCGATGTCTACTTTCTCGGCCCCAAGCCCTTTATGCGCTCGGTCAAGGCCTCGCTGCGCAAGCTCGGCGTGCCCGATGCCCAGGTGCGCTATGAGTTCTTTGGCCCGGCCGAGGCGCTGGCCTGATCGCAAGCTTCTGAAGCGCTGAGGCGCGCGGCATCGACCGCGCCACATACAAAAACCCGAGCCATGCTCGCCTTGAAAGGCCAGCCTGGGTCGGGTTTTCGTTTTACCGGGCCGCATTCTATGCAGCCCAGCGGGGGGCGATCAGGCCAGGACTCAGTCCTTGTAATAGGCCTCGACCTTGCCCTTGAGCTTGATCAGCAGGGGCTTGCCCTTGCGGTCCACGGTCTTGCCGGCGGGCACCTTGACCCAGCCTTCGCTCACGCAGTATTCCTCGACGTCCACGCGCTCGGTGCCGTTGAAGCGGATGCCGATGTCATGGTTGAAGACTTCGCGCACAAAGTGCGGGCTCTTGGGGTCGATGGACAGGTGGTCGGGCAGTTCGGGGCGGGCAGTGGTATTGGTCATGGTTGGTGCAGAAGAGAACGCGGCCCTGGGCCGCACAGGCCGCCATTGTCCACACTTTGGCGGCACCTCGCATGGTGGAGGGAAACGAGGGGAGATGGCAGGCAAGAGGCAGGCAAACCGCGCAGTTGGCTGACTTGGCAAGCCCCGCTGCTTGCCGCTACAGTGGTCGCCATGCCTTTGCTACTGACCGACGAGCAGCAGCGTTTGCTGCGCCGCGCCAAGCTCACCCCCTTGCTGCTGCTGCTGCTGGTGGCCTTGCTGTTCATCGTGGCCAGCTGGTGCCTGGGCCAGCCCTTTGCGCAGTCACGCCACTGGCAGCTGGCGCTGCGCTGCCTGCGCGCGATGACCGAAGCGGGCATGGTTGGCGCGCTGGCCGACTGGTTTGCGGTGGCCGCGCTCTTCAAGCACATCCCGATACCGTGGATCTCGCGGCACACGGCCATCATTCCGCGCAACAAGGACCGCATTGGCGAGAACCTGGCCGTCTTTGTGCGCGAGCGCTTTCTCGATGGCGACTCGCTGGTGCAACTGGTGCGCACGCACCAGCCGGCCGACAAACTGGCGCAGTGGCTCAAGTCGCCGGCCAATGCCGAGCTGCTGGGCCACCAGGTGGCGCGCCTGGCCGCCGCTGCGCTGGCCACCGTGCAGGATGCGCAGGTCGAGCGCTTTATCAAGCTGGCGCTGCGCACCTTGCTCGGCCAGATCGATCTGTCGCAGTCGCTGTCCAAGGTGCTGGCGGTGCTGACGCACAACGGCCGCCACCAGGTGCTGCTGGCGCAGGCGCTGGACAAGCTCGTCGAGCTGCTGCACGAGGCCGAGACCCGCGCCCTGATCGCGCAGACCATTGCGCATTGGCTCAAGACCGAGCACCCACTCAAGGAAAAGATGCTGCCCACCGGCTGGCTCAGTGACAAGGGCTCGGCGATGATTGCCAGCAGCCTGGAGCACCTGCTCGACGCGATTGCCGACAACCCCAGCCATGTGCTGCGCGCCAAGTTTGACCAGACCATGCAGGAATGGGTGGAGCGCCTGGCCCAGGATCCTGCCTGGCATGCCAAGGGCGAAGAAGTGCGCCGCTACCTGCAGCATGACCCCGCTGTCGGCCAGTATGTGCAGGAGCTGTGGCAAAGCCTGCGCGCCAGCCTGCAGGCCGACCTGGCCAACGAGCATTCGGCGATGGCGCGCAATGTGCGCGGCATGGGACTGTGGCTGGGCAAGTCGCTGGCGGGCGACGCGGCGCTGCGCACCGCGCTCAATACGCGCATGGAGCTGTGGGTGCGGGAGCTGGCGCCCGAGATTTCGCAGTTCTTCGGCACCCATATTGCCGATACCGTCAAACGCTGGGATGCGCGCGAGCTGGGCGAGCTGATCGAGTGGAACATTGGCCGCGACCTGCAGTACATCCGCATCAATGGCACCTTGGTGGGCGGGCTGATCGGCTTTGCGCTGTTCTGGCTGGGCTGGCTCGTGAACCACCTGGGCGCGGGTTCCGTGTAGGCAAAACCGCAACAGTGGGCGGCATCTATGCTTCACGCCGGCTTCACATTAGTCAACACTTCTTTATCGTTCTATATAATAAGAAGCATTCGCATTTGCTAAGCGTCAATCCACGTTCTTCGTTGCCCAGCCAGGTGGCGCCAGCCATCTCCATGCCGCACAGCCCGGCATGCACGCCAGGGCGGCCCAGGCTCAGCCCGTTCTGCCCCTGCCGCGCCGCGACTGACAGCGCCAACCCCCGCGAATAACCGCTGGCCCCGCGCCTGCGCTTTTGCCTGCCCGTCACGAGCGAGCAGGTGGCGCTGCCGCATGCCATACCTTGATCTGAACCGGAGCTTTTCCATGACCGCCCGCCCCCTCTGTGCAGCCCTTGCTGCCCGCCCTTCCTTGCTGTTGCACGCCAGCCCATCGCCGCGCAGTGCCGTGCCCCATGCATGGCGCGCCACGGCGCTGGTGGCCGCTGCCCTGCTGGCTGCGGGCCCTGCGCTGGCGCAGACCGAGGCGGAGGCCGACAAGACCTTGTCGACCGTGGTGGTGACGGCCTCGGGCTTTGAACAGGCGGTGGAAGATGCACCGGCCTCGATCACGGTGATTCCGCGCCAGGAGCTGGAGAAAAAGGCCTACCGCGATGTGACCGATGCGCTGCGCGATGTGCCCGGCGTGGTGATCACCGGTGGCGGCAGCTCCAGCGACATCAGCATCCGGGGCATGGCCTCGAACTACACGATGATCCTGGTGGATGGCAAGCCGCAGAACTCGCGCGAGACCCGCCCCAACAGCGATGGCGCCGGCATCGAGCAAGGCTGGCTGCCACCGCTCAGCGCCATCGAGCGCATCGAGGTGGTGCGCGGCCCCATGTCCTCGCTCTACGGATCGGACGCGATGGGCGGTGTGGTCAACATCATCACGCGCAAGGTGGCCAAGCAGTGGACGGGTACCTTGAGCGCCGAGACCACGCAGCAGGAATCCTCTGCCTCGGGCGATATCTACCAGAGCAATTTCTACCTGGCCGGCCCGATCAAGAGCGAGGTGCTGGGCCTGCAGATCTACGGCCAGAAATCGCGCCGCCTCGAAGACAAGTTTGTTGGCGGCTTCAATGAGCAGGACAGCAGCTCGGGCACCGCCAAGCTCACACTCACACCCAACAAGGACCACGACCTGGCGCTCGAAGTGGGCCGCACCCTGCAGGACCGCTATGCAACGGCCGGCAAGAGCGCGAGCCGCGCCTCCAGCTACTCGGACTATGCGCGCAACCACATCGCCCTCTCGCACACCGGGCGCTGGGGCTTTGGCACCTCGACCACCTACCTGCAGCACGAGGAGATCGACAACCCCGGCCGCCAGATGAACCTCAAGAACACCGAGTTCAACAGCCAGATCGTGCTGCCGATCGGCGAGCGCAACCTGACCACCTTGGGCCTGAGCTACAAGCATGAAAAGCTGATGGACAACGGCAACCAGATGAAGGTGGACAACCCGATCAACACGCTCAAGCGCTACCAGTGGGCGCTGTTTGCCGAAAACGAATGGAAGGTGACCGATGCGATTGCGCTGACCACCGGCCTGCGCATGAACCATGACCAGAACTACGGCACCGATTGGACGCCGCGCGTCTATGGCGTCTGGCATGCAACGCCCGAGTGGAGCGTCAAGGGCGGTATCTCGACCGGCTTCAAATCGCCCAGCCTGCGCGCTGCGGTGGCCGATTGGGGCCAGATCACCGGCGGCGGTGGCGACCCGGCCATCATCCGAGGCAACCCCAACCTCAAGCCCGAGAAAAGCACCAGCCAGGAGCTGGGCGTGATCTGGGACAACCGCCGCGATTTCACCGGCAGCCTGACCTTGTTCAACACCGATTTCAAGGACAAGATCACCGAGGTGCGCAGCTGTGAGGACACCGAGGGCGGCGGCCGCGCCATCGTCACCGGCAACTGCACGGTGCTGGGCACGCCCTACAAGTTCATCAGCGACCGCACCAATGTCGACAAGGCCACCATGCGCGGCGTGGAAGCGACTGCGACCTGGAAGGCCAGCGAGGCGCTGCGCCTGGCGGCCAACTACACCTTCACCCGTTCGGAGCAAAAGAGCGGCAACTTTGCCGGCCAGCCGCTCAACAAGATGCCCAAGCACATGCTCAACGCCACCCTGGATTGGCAGGGCACGGACAAGCTGGGCGTCTGGAGCCGCCTCAACTTCCGGGGCAAGAGCTCGGATTACCTGAGCCGCACCTCGATGGCCAAGGGCACGCCGTCCTTCAGCTTCATGGACCTGGGCCTGAACTATGCCTACAGCAAGGATGTGCGTTTCAGCACCGGCATCTACAACCTGTTCGACAAGCGGGTCGATAGCGCCACCTATGACGCGGTCTATGACGGCCGCCGTTACTGGGCCAAGGTGACGGTGGGTTTCTAAGCTTGTAGCTTTTAAACCATAGCCAAGCGCTGGTGCCGCAGGATGGCGCCAGTGCTTGCAAACCCGCGCCATCCCTGGCTTTCACACAGAAGTCAGGCGGCGCGGCATGGTTGCGCCCGAAATAACTTTACAGTTGCGAAACTTCGCAAACCGTAACAATTCTTCATCAATCTCTATAATGAGAACTATTCGCATATAAACGTCTCGCGTCCCTCTTGCTGCCTATCGCGCGATAGCGCAGCCATGCCTTCCCGGGACGGCGCCCTGACAAGCGCCGTGACCGCAGACCTGCACAACAAGCGAAGCATCGCTGGCCCGCCACCAGTGCCTGCGGGTGGTCTCCATCTGCTGGCGCCTGGGGCGTGCTGTTGTCTACCTGATTACCGATTTTTCCCATGTCCTCCTCTGCCCCGTTGGCAGCGGGTCGCGCGCCAGCACGGCCTCTGCGTCTTGATTTCCACCCACTGCCATCGGCGCCCCAGCGCCATGCACTGCGCGCCATCGCGGGCGTGGTGGCCGGCATGCTGGTCCATGGCGCAGCGGCCGCGCAGGCGGCCGATGCCACCGATGTTGCCGAGCAAGCTGCCAGCGACAAAACGCTGGGCACCGTGGTGGTGACAGCCGCAGGCTTTGAGCAGGAAGTGACCCAGGCGCCGGCCTCGATCACCGTGATTCCGCGCGAGAAGCTCGAGCAGGGCGCGTACAGCAATCTGCACGATGCGCTGCGCGATGTGCCCGGCGTCATCATGACGCCGTCGGACAACAACTCCAACGACATCAGCCTGCGCGGCATGGGTGCCAACTACACCTTGATCCTGGTGGACGGCAAGCGCATGAGCACGCGCGAGACCCAGACCAATGGCTCGACGGGGACCGACCAAAGCTGGGTGCCGCCGCTCGAGGCCATCGAACGCATCGAGGTGGTGCGCGGGCCCATGTCCTCGCTCTACGGCTCGGACGCGATGGGCGGCGTGGTCAACATCATCACGCGCAAGGTGGCCAAAAAGTGGCATGGCTCGCTGCGTGCCGATGCGACCTTGCAGGAGCGCTCCGCATCCGGCAATGCCTACCAGAGCAACTTCTACCTCTCGGGCCCGATCAAGGAAGAGCTGCTGGGCATCAGCCTCTACGGCAACTACAGCAAGCGCGGCGAAGACCGCATCTACCAGGGCTACAACGACAGCGACACCAAGGCGCTCAACGCCCGCATTGCGCTCACGCCCAACAAGGACCACGACATCATTGCCGAGCTGGGATCGGCCAGGCAGCACTTCATCTCCACCCCCGGCAAGACCTTGCTGGAGACTGGCGAGCTGTCCGACCGCAAGTTCGAGCGCGAGAACTACTCGCTGCAGCACAAGGGCCGCTGGGGCTGGGCGTCGTCCGATACCTATGTGCAGCATGAGAAGACGCGCAATATCTCGCGCGAGATGACCATCAAGAACACGGTGGCCAACAGCAGCTGGGTGATTCCGGTGGGCGACGCCCACATCGTCAGCACCGGCCTGTACTACAACCAGCAGGACCTGACCGACACCACCACCAACACCTTGCCCGGCAGCAACCGCACCACCGCCGACCGCACCCAGTACGCCTGGTTTGCCGAAGACGAATGGCGCCTGCGCGAGGACTTTGCGCTGACTGGCGGCCTGCGCTATGACCACGACAGCAAGGGCGGCTCGCAATGGAGCCCGCGCCTCTATGGCGTGTGGAACCTGAGCCCGCGCTGGACCGTCAAGGGCGGTGTCTCCACCGGCTTCCGCGCGCCATCGCTGCGCCAGACCCTGGGCGACTGGGGCCAGGCCAGCCGGGGCGGCAATATCTACGGCAACCCGGATCTGAAGCCGGAAAAATCGCTGTCCAAGGAAGTGGGCGTGCTCTACAACGATGGCGCCGGCCTGTCGGCAGGCCTGACGGTGTTTGACAACGACTTCCGCGACAAGATCACCCGCATTGCCTGCCCCGAATGCGGCCCCTTGAATGCGTCCGGCAACACGCCCACGACCAATATCAATATCGACAAGGCGGTGACGCGCGGCATCGAGGCAACGCTGACCATGCCGCTGGCGC
>NZ_KE148537.1:28429-30643 GCF_000410635.1 Comamonas sp. B-9 | reverse complement strand
ACTCCAGCTACACCTTTACCCGCTCCGAGCAAAAGAGCGGCGAGTTTGCCGGCCAGCCGCTGTCGCAGCTGCCGCGCCACATGCTCAATGTTGCGCTCGACTGGAAGCCGTCTGACCGCTGGAACGGCTGGACCAAGCTGTCCTACCGTGGCAAGGAAAGCCAGCCCACCGGCGGACGCTCTGCCCGCACCTGGGTCGCTGGCAGCTATGCGATGTTCGATGTGGGTGGCTCGTTCCACTACAACAAGAACACCACCTTCTTTGCCGGCATCTACAACCTGTTCGACAAGGACGTGTACTACGAAGACTACGCCACCGTGCAGGACGGGCGCCGTTACTGGGTGGGCATGAACCTGAAGTTCTAAACCCACCGCGCGGCGTCCCGCATGCCTGCGGGCGCCGCCTCAACTTGATTGACATGCATTGGAGAAAGACATGACCCAGCCATTGACCACGGCCTGCTGGCGCGCCAGCGCCGCTGCCGCCCTCGCCACGTCGCTGTTTGCCGCACCTGCCGCCTTTGCGCAAGCCCCCAGCCCCAAGGCCCCGGCAACGATCACCGTGCAACACGCCAAGGGCAGCACGGTAGTGCCCTTGGCGCCCAAGCGGGTGGTGGTGTATGACCTGGCATCGCTCGACACGATGCAGGCGCTGAACCTGCCGGTGACCGCCTTGGCCAAGGCCAACTTCCCCAGCTATATGCAGGCCTATGCCGATGCGCGCTACCTGCCAGCGGGCAGCCTGTTCGAGCCCGATTTTGATGCGCTCAGCCACATCCAGCCGGACCTGATCGTCGTGGCGGGCCGCAGCGCCGGCAAGTACGACATCCTGAGCAAGATTGCGCCGACCGTGGACCTGAGCGTCAACAACCAGCAGCTGCTGGCCGATATGCAGCGCAATGTGGTGGCACTCGCATCGCTGTGGGGCAAAGAGGCCCAGGGCGAGCAGCTGATGCAGCGGGTGCGCGCCGAGGTGGACAGCACCCGCGCACTGGCCCAGCAGCAGGCACCCGGCCTCTTGGTGCTGGCCATCAGCACCACGCTCAATGCCCAGCCACCCGGCGCACGCTTTGGCCTGCTGCACGATGTGCTGGGCGTCAAACCTGCGCTGCCCGCCGATGCCAGCAAGCCGCGCGGCGTGCCGATGAAGATGGAAGAGATCCGCCAGCTCAATCCCGCCTGGCTCTATGTGATCGACCGCAATGCCGGTACCGGCAGCACCACCGGCCGCGATGGCAAGCCCGTCGTTGCCAGCACCGAGCTGTTCAACAACGAAGCCATCCGCAACAGCGCCGCTGGCCAGCAGGGCCGGCTGGTGTTCCTGGATCCGCAGGTCTGGTACCTGCTGGGTGTGGCCGGCCCGCAGGCCATGCTGCAGACGACGGCGCAGTTGAAGGCCGTTTGGAGCCCACGCTGAGGTCTTGACGCGGTAAGACGCTTGCAGGGGGTGGCATGTGATGCCTCCCCTTTCTTACGGCACGCGGTCAGGCGGCGGTCGCCAGCGCAAACCCCTCATCCAGCCAACCAGTGATGCCGCCGGCCATGATCTTGACGGGCCTGCCCAGCTGCGCCAGGCGCAAGGCGCCCCGGGCCGCGCCATTGCAGTGCGGGCCGGCGCAATAGGTCACAAACAGCGTATCGGCAGGCCAGGCCGCCAGCTTGCTCGCAATGATCTTGCCGTGCGGCAGATGCAGCGCGCCAGGGACATGGCCTTGTGCATATAGCGCGGCGCTGCGCACATCGAGCAGTACAAAGTCGGGCTGGCCTTGGCCTAGGGCATCGTGCACATCCCAGCAGTCGGTCTCGAACGTGAAGGACCGGGAAAAATGCGCCACGGCATCGGCACTGGCGGCGGCGGGAATCTGGCTGACATAGCGGCTCATGAAGTACTCCTGGTAAACATGGCAGCGATTTTGCGGATCGACCCTGTTGTCTACAATTGGCGCAGAAGACATAAAGAGAAGGATTTGCGCCAATGTCTGCACGCTTGCTGGGCCCGCTGGTCGTTGCACCGGTCTACAACGGTCTTTGCACCTTTGAGTTCTCGATGGTGGCCGAGGTGTTTGGCCTGGAGCGGCCCGAGATGGGTGAGGGCTGGTACCGTTTTGCGAGTGTGGCCGTGGAGCCAGGTCCGCTGCGGGCCCAGGGGGGCTTGCTGGTGCAGGCCAGTGCCGACCTGGCCTTGCTGGAGCAGGCGGACCTGATCGTGGTGCCC
>NZ_KE148537.1:25582-28410 GCF_000410635.1 Comamonas sp. B-9 | reverse complement strand
CGCGGCGGGGGGGAGCCGGTCCCGCCCGCGCTTCAACAAGCCCTGCGTCGCGCGGTGCAGCGCGGGGCCACCTTGGCGTCGATATGCTCGGGCGCCTTTGTGCTGGCCGCCGCCGGCTTGCTCGACGGGCGCCGTGCCGCCACCCATTGGCGCTACGCCCAGGCGCTGGCGCAGCGCTACCCAGCCATCGACGTGGATGCCCAGGTGCTGTACGTGCAGGATGGGCGCATCTTTACCTCGGCGGGCAGCGCGGCGGGCCTCGACCTGATGCTGCATCTGGTGCGCTGCGATTTTGGCGTGCAGGCGGCCAACAGCGTGGCGCGGCGCCTGGTGGTTGCTGCGCACCGCAGCGGTGGGCAGGCGCAGTTCATCGAGCAGCCGCTCGTGGCCGATACATCGGGCAAGCTGGCGCAGCTGCTGGACCAGGTACGCGCCGATCTGCGGCGGGACTGGACGGTGGCCGCGATGGCCGAGGTGTTGGCAATGAGCCGGCGCACCTTTTTGCGCCGTTTCACGGCAGGCACCGGCATGGCGCCCAGTGCCTGGCTGGCACAGGCGCGGATGGAGGAAGTGCGGCGTTTGCTGGAGAGCACCAACCTGCGTGTGGAGCAGATTGCCGACCAGGCAGGCTACCGCAGCGTGCAGGTGCTGCGCGACCAGTTCAAGCGCAGCCTGGGGGTGTCCCCCAGGGCATACCGCGCATCATTCACCGCGCCCTAGCGCCCCAGCCCGCCGCTACAGCGAGCCGGGCAGGGAGCGGGTCTCAGCGCCCGTGCAGCTGCACCGCCTGGCTGGCAGCCAGCGCAGCGATATCGTCGCTGCTGTAGCCCAGCTCCTGCAGCACCTCGGCGGTGTGCTCGCCATACTGCGGCGCGCCGCGCCGCGTGACGCCATTGCCGTGCGAGAACTTGATCGGCAGGCCCAGCGCCTGCACCTGGCCGGCGACGGGGTGGTCGACCTCGATCACCATGTCGCGCGCCAGGGTCTGCGGGTCTTCCAGCATGTCCTTGATCTTGCGCACCGGGCCGGCAGGCACGCCGGCCTGCTCGAACTTCTCGACCCAGTAGTCGGTCGTGTTGCTGCGCATGGCCTCGGTGATGATCGAGATCAGCAGATCTCGGTGGGCCATGCGTTCGCGGTTGCTGGCAAAGCGCTCGTCTTCGAGCAGGTGCTCGAGCTGCAGCACGCGCGTCATGCCGACCCAGGTGGCCTGGCTCACCGCGCCGATATTGATCCAGCCGTCCTGCGTCGGTATCGCCTGGTAGGGCGCGGCCACCGGGTGGGCCGAGCCCATGGGGCCGGCCGACTCACCGGTGGCAAAGGCCATCGCCACCTGCCAGTAGGTGTGGACCAGCGAGGCCTCGTACAGCGAGGTGTCGACATACTGGCCTTCGCCAGTGCGCAGCCGCTCGATGTAGGCGGCCAGCACGCCGGTCGAGGCCAGGATGCCGGCGGTCACATCACCAATCGGCACGCCGACCTTGACGGGCGGGCGGCCCGGGCCTTCGCCAGTCAGGCTCATGATGCCGGACATGCCCTGCGCAATCAGGTCATAGCCTGCGCGCTTGGCATAGGGGCCGTTGAGGCCAAAGCCGGTGATCTTGCAGTAGATCAGGCCGGGGTTGCTGGCGTGCAGCACGTCATAGCCCAGGCCGAGTTTTTCCATCGTGCCGGGGCGGAAGTTCTCGATCACTACATCGGCCTTGTCGATCAGGCGGCGCACCACCTGCAGGCCATCGGGGTGCTTGAGGTCGACCGCAATACCGCGCTTGTTGCGGTTGACGATCATGAAGGTGGCGGACTCGCCCTGGATCTCGGGCGGGATCGCGCGGCGGGTGTCGTCGCCGCCGGGCAGGCGCTCGACCTTGACCACCTCGGCGCCCATATCGGCCAGCAGCAAGCCGCCAACAGGCCCTGCCATGACATTGGTGAGCTCAACAACAACAAGGCCCGACAGCGGGCCTTTGCGCGGGGAAGGGGAGGGCTGCATGAACGCTGTTACTTTCCTGTGAATACCGGCTTGCGCTTGTCCAAAAAGGCGCGGTAGCCTTCGATGAAATCCTGCGTGTCAAAGCAGGCGTAGCCCTCTTGCTGGTCGGCATCCGTCAAGGGTGTACCGCTTTGCAGCCGGGCGATGAATTTCTTGTGCCAGCGCGCTGACAGCGGCGCCAGATTGCTGATGCGGGCGATGGTCTGGGCCAGCTCCTCGTCCCAGGCAGCTTGGGGCACTACGCGGGTCACCAGGCCTTTGCCGAGGGCCTCTTGGGCATCGAGCAGGCGGCCTTCAAGCAGCAGCTCCAGTGCCACCTGGGGGCCTGCGACATGCAGCAGTGCCTCGAGCTCCGGGTAGGCGAGCACACCACCGAGGCGGCCGATGGGGATGCCAAAGCGGGCGTCATCACTGGCCAGGCGCAGGTCGCAGCAGGCGGCCAGCTCCAGCCCGCCGCCCACACAGGCGCCACGGATCGCTGCCAAGGTGGGAATGGGGCAGTGGCGCAGCAGGGCCATGGCCCGGTGCGCCTGCTGGGCAAAGGCGATGCCCTTTTCCTTGGACGAGCGCAGCGATTCGAACTCGTCGATATCAGCGCCGCTGCCAAAGGCCTGGGTGCCTGCGCCGCGCAGCACGATGCAGCGCAGATCGCTGTCTTGCACCAGCGCGTCCAGTTGCTCGGCCAGGCTGACCCACATCTGGTGGCTGATCGCGTTGCGTTTGGCCACGTTGTCGATCCACAAGGTGGCGACATGGCTGTCGCGGCTAAGGGTGATCTGTCCACTCATGGGCTGGCTTTGTCAAAGGGTGATGGAAAAAGGCGCGCCAGTCAGCGCGC
>NZ_KE148537.1:0-25570 GCF_000410635.1 Comamonas sp. B-9 | reverse complement strand
CACACGTTCAAAATGCCGGGACGATGGAGCCCTGGAACTCCTTGTCGATGAACTGGCGCACCTCGTCCGAATGGTAGGCCTTGACCAGGCGCGCCACCCAGGGCTTGTCCTTGTCAGCCTGGCGCACGGCAATCAGGTTGGTGTAAGGCGACTTGGCCGACTCGCGGGCAATGGCGTCCTTGGTGGGGTTGAGCTTGGCGGCAATCGCATAGCTGGTGTTGATGACGGCGGCATCGAGGTCATTGAGCGCATGGACCAGCTGGGCGGCATCGAGCTCGCGCAGGCGCAGCTTCTTGGGGTTATCGACTACATCGAGCGGCGTGGCCTTGATGCCGGCCGAGGCGCGCAGCTTGATGAGGCCATGCTCCTGCAGCAGCAGCAGCGCGCGGCCGCCGTTGGTGGGGTCATTGGGCAGACCGATCTGCGCGCCGGCGGGCAGGTCGGCCAGCGATTTCACTTTCTTGGAGTACAGCGCAATCGGTAGCACCACGGTGTTGGCCGCTGCCACCAGCTTGTAGCCCCGGTCCTTGACCTGCTGGTCCAGATAGGGGTGGTGCTGGTAGGCATTGGCATCCAGATCGCCGGCGACCAGCGCGGCATTGGGCTGGATGAAGTCGCTGAACTCGATCACCTGGATGCTGAGACCCTCTTTGGCGGCCGCTTGTTTGACGGCCTCGGCAATCTGCGCATGGGGGCCCGCCGTTACGCCCAGCTTGAGGGGCTTGTCCTGCGCAAAGGCAGGCGCGGCAAAGGCGGCAGAAACCGCCAGCAGGGCGGCGAGGGTGAAATGGCGCTTGAGCATGGAAGGCAGTCAGGGACAAGTAGACGGGCCCACATGCTACGTTCGATCGCTCAGATTAAAAAATAATATTATCGAATAACCAAAGACGCCATTCGCTATATGGAGCGGCTTAGTCGTCTGTCGGATCCGCAGGTTCTGGAGCCTGATCGCCGCCCGATGCCAGGTGCTGGCCGATCTGCATCCAGGCCTGGGCCGCTTCGGCATCGCCGGCAAAGTGGTGGCAACTGGCCGCAGCCATCGCGATGCGGGCATTGCGCGGGTCCAGGTCAAAGGCCAGCTCGTTCTGGGCGGCCGCGTTTTGCCACATCACCGTGGCATTGGGCGAGCCTTCCTTGTGCAAGGCATGGGCCTCGGCCATCCAGGCCTGGGCCAGGCGCAGCGCGGCTTCGGGCTGGTTGCGGTCGGCCTGGTGGGCGCGGTAAAAGGCCTGGCCCGCCTGCTGCCACAGCGCGCGGGCGGCAGCGAAATCGGTGGTGGCAATCTTTTGTGCCTCGGCAACGAAGTGCTTGCCGGTGGCGAGGTGGTGGCTGTAGCTGTCTGCGGTCATGGGGCTGCGATGGTAGCAGCGATGACAAGGGCTTGCAGGCGGCCCAGCACTTGCCACCGCGCGGACGGTTTAGCTGTGCGAAATACGCGTTCCGAGCAAGGCCAGGAACTGCGCCAGCCACTGCGGGTGGGCAGGCCAGGCGGGGGCGCTCACCAGATTGCCGTCGGTATGGGCCTGGTCCACGGCGATATCGGCATAGCTGCCGCCGGCCAGCACCACCTCGGCCTTGCAGGCCGGGTAGGCCGAGCAGGTTCGGCCTTTGAGCACACCGGCGCCCGCCAGCAGCTGCGCGCCATGGCAGACGGCGGCGACGGGCTTGTTGGCCGTGAAGAAATGGCGCACGGCGGCCAGCACCGCTTCGTTGTTGCGCAGGTACTCGGGGCCACGGCCGCCGGGGATCACCAGCGCGTCGTAGTCCTCTGCCTTGACGTCGGCAAAGCTTGCGTTCAGCGTGAAGTTGTGGCCGGGCTTTTCGCTGTAGGTCTGCGCACCTTCAAAGTCATGGATCGCCGTCTTGATATGGTCACCGGCTTTCTTGTCCGGGCAGACCGCATGCACCTGGTGGCCGACGGCCAGCAAGGTCTGGAAGGGCACCATGGTTTCGTAGTCCTCGCAGTAGTCACCACAGATCATCAGGATTTTCTTGGCCGGCATAGGGTCTCCAAAGGTTGGGTTCAGGCGGGTCTGCCTGCGCCATTGTGGGCCGGGCGGGCCCGGATGCCAAGGGCGCCCCGTGCGGGCAAAAAAAACCCTGCTCGTGGAGCAGGGTGGCAAAAGATGGCTTGGAGCCATCGCATGCTGTGGCGTTCATGGATACAGGCCACATCTTGGGCGCAGCGCAGGCGCTACGGGCTTCTCCTCTCGGAAAAATCAGAACTTGTAGGTGACGTAGAGGAACGGGATGATCGGGTCCAGCGTCAGGCGGGTCTGCGATACCGCCACCTTGTTGCCATTGACCGTCGTGGTCAGCTTGGCATCGGTCTTCATCGGCACATAGGACACCGAGAAGGTAATGCCCCAGTTCTTGTCGATCGCGTAGTTGGCACCGATGTTGAAGACCGGCGCCCACTGGCTGTCGATCTTGGCGGTGGTCTTGGCAACCCCTGGAGGCGCGCCGATCACACTGCCCAGCGTGTTTTGCAGGCCGCTGGTCAGCCGCACATTGCGGAACTGCGAATAGGTAACACCCAGGCCCAGCGAGACGCGGAACTTGTCATCGGCATTGCCAAAGAAGTACTTGCCCAGCAACGAAGGTGCATAGAGGCGCGCATTACCCAGCTCACCAATGGGCTCCAGGGTGCCGGCGCCATGGAGCTTGAGACGTGGCGGAATGCCCAGCACGCCTTCGACTGCCCAGTTGTCGGTCAGGAAGTAGTGCACGTTCAGGCCCAAGGTGGTGGCGCTCTTGAGATCGGCGCCCGAGCCAGGGATCTGGCGCTCAAAGGGCTCGACAAAGGTCAGCGGCTTGCTCTTGTCCTGGGGCGAGTAATTGAGCGCCCCGGCCCCTAACACCCAGTCGCCTGCCTTTTGGGCGTAAGCGCTGCTTGCGAGCAAGGCGGTGGCCGCCAGCCACATCCATTTCTTGGCTTGTTTCATTGCTTTGTCTCCTTGGGTTGCTGTTTGAACGATCGTCAAATCTGGCTTGTCTCGAAGACAGAGCATAGGAAGCCTGGCAGGCCATGTCGACAGGGTAAGCGCTGAATTTCAGCAAAAAAAGCACACTCGTTCTAATTTATGCCGATCTGGGGAAAATGCAGATGGGAAAGGGTGGAAGTTTGTTGTAAAAGCACACCTTTCTTACGCAGGCGCCTGCGGATCAGCGGCGCGGATTTTCCAGGCAGATGGAGGGTAAAGCTCGACTGATCGGGATGCGCAACCCCCATGCACCGGCCCCAACATGTCATAGCAACCAGCTTGGATCAACGATCGGTTTCGTGTTCCACCTGCCGTGCAAAGTCCTGCACCGAGCCCTCGTAGGGCTGGTTGTTGGCATCGAGCAGGGTCTGGCGAATGGCAGGCGAGCGAAGGGCTTGCTCGATCAATGCATGCAGATGCAGCACCGCCTGGGAGGGGGTATCCGGTGGGGCGAAGAGCCCGAACAGGGAATCCAGATTTGCGGATGGGTAACCCAGTTCCGCGAGGGTTGGCACCTCTGGGAGCACCGGCAGGCGGCGCGGCGCGCCAACCGCCAAGGCCTTGAAGCGCCCGTCACGCAAGGCGCTGAGCTGGTTTGGTGCGACGTTGGTCGACAGCAGCTCGAAGTGGCCACCGAGCGCATCGGTCAATTGCTGCCCGCCGCCCTTGTACGGAATATGGCTGATGCGCACGCCCGCAAGCTGACTCACGCGTTGCAAGACGGTGTGTCCGGTCGTGCCTTCACCCGTCGTTGCCCAGCGCAGCATACCGGGGTGCTTGCGCGCCTCGTCGATCATGTCGGCGAACGCGGAGGCTTGGAGCGCGGAGGTGCCCACCAACAGCAGCGGCGTGCGCATGACACCCGCCACGGGCTGCACCGGCAATGGCGCTGCACCCGCTGGAGTTCGGGTACGCCGCGCGGCCGCGTGGCGCAGCAGGCCCACGGCAGCGGCGGCGGTAAAGACCAGCATCTGGCCATCGGGCGGACTGCGTTGCAGGAGTTCCAGCGCCAAGGTTCCACTCGCGCCGGGCCGGTTCTCGACGATCACCGGCGCCTGGCGCTGATCGGCCATGGCTTTGGCCAAGGCCCGTGCCACCAGATCGCTGACACCGCCGGGGGGATAGGCCACCAAAATCTTCAGCGCAGCGCCTGGCTTTTTCTGGGCGGCCAGTCCCTCAGTGGCCACGAGCGATGCGCCCATCAAGCCGCTCAGCAACATGGCCCTGCGCGACCATCGTGGGGCGTTTGCCGGGCTCAGCTCGGGCCATTCGGACATCGATTCACCGGCTTTTGGAGGCATGGCGCTTGGCCAGCTTCTTGGCCAAGGCGATCACCGTGCCCAGCGGCCCATCGCAGTCATGCGCGCGGTACACCAAGGTCAACGGCGCCCAAAGATCGAGGGACGGATCGAGCGAGCGGTACACCACCGCATGGCGATGCGATCCTTTGATCGATGCCGGAACAATGGACAAGCCCACGCCTGCTGCCACCAGGTTCACATTGGTCATCATGCGCTCGACTTCGGCGGCCACCTCCACATGGACATGGCGTTGTGCACACAGCGCCAGCAGATTGGCATACAGGCCCGGCGCACCAGGCCTGCGCACCAGCACCAGTTTTTCGCCATCGAGCTCCTCCAGCATGACGGGCTGGGCGCTGTTGTGCGCCAACCGGTGGTCTACCGGAATGGCCAGCAGCGCTTCTTCCCGCAGCAGGGGCTCGAATGCCAATCCCTCCGGGTGTGCCACCGGGACGCGCAAAAAGCCGCAATGCAGACGCTGTGCCGCGACGGCTTCGGTGATTTCTGCGGCGTTGTTTTCGCTGACGCTCAGCACGATATCGGGGTGCGACTTGCGGCAGGTGCGCAGCACTTCCGGGGTGAAGGCATGCGCCGCCGCCGAGCTGGTGAAGCCTATGCGCAGATGGCCTCGCTCACCGCGCGCATACGCCTCGATGCGCTGCTGCATGGCAGCAAAGTCGCCAAGCAGCCGCTCAGCCTCGGCGCGCAACTCATGACCGAGATCGGTCAGGTCCACGCCTTTGGGATGGCGACGAAACAGCGCGCTGCCCAGCTCGTTTTCCAGCGCCAGAATCTGCTGCGACAACGGCGGCTGCTGGATGCCCAGGCGCTCTGCGGCACGCGTGATATGGCCGCATTCGGCCACCGCAAGAAAATACCGGAGATGACGCAGTTCCATATATTTAAAAAGTATGCAGTTGATATCTTAGAAATCTTTGAAATATTTCGCAAGCCGACCAAGAATAGGAAAGCCCTCGCCAACCAAGCGCTGGTCCGCCAGCCTGGCGAGGAGCCGCACCCATAAAAAACGCTTGATAGGAGACAAACCATGAAATCACCTCTTCCCCAACTCGGCCTGCCCCTGCTGGCGCTGCTCGCGCTCAGCGGCTGCGGCGACGGCTCCCTGGTGTTGCAAGGGCCGTCCACCTCCAACGAGGCAGCGCCCGTGACGGCCACTTGCCCCGCCGATGTGCCCAGCGACGCGAAATGCCTGTCCGGCCGCGACTCCAAGGGCGCGTTCTACATGATTGCCGTGCCGGCAAAGTGGAATGGCATCCTGGTGATGCATGCGCATGGAGGCCCCGATCTGGCCGCGCCCGATCTGGACCGCTCCATGGAAGACCTGACCCGCTGGTCCATCATGGTGAAATCCGGCTACGCATGGGCGGGCTCCTCCTACCGCCAGGGCGGTGTCGAAGTGCGCGCTGCCGCTGAAGACACGGAGCGTCTGCGCGGCATCTTCCGCAAGCATGTGGCGGTCCCCAGCAAGACCATCTTGCATGGCCAGTCCTGGGGCGCTGGCGTGGCAGCCAAGGGCGCGGAGATGTTCACGCTAGATACCGTCGGTGAGCGTCCCTACGATGGCGTGTTGCTCACCAGCGGCGTGCTGGGCGGGGGCACCCGTTCCTACGATTTCCGGCTCGATCTGCGTGTGGTCTACCAGTACCTGTGTGGCAACCACCCACGCCCCAGTGAACAGCCTTACGCGCTCAACCTCGGCCTGCCCGCCAATGTCACGATGAAGCAGGCGGATGTGGCGCTGCGCGTCAACGAATGCCTGGCGCTCAACAAGCCCGCTGCCGAGCGCACACCCGAGCAGAAGGCCAAAATCCAGACCATCGTCGATGTGATCAAGATTCCCGAGAGCGCCATCCAGTCGCACATGAACTGGGCGACCATGCACTTCCAGGATATCTCCGCCAGGCGCACCGGCGGCGAGAGCCCGTTCGGCAATGAAGGCGCGGTCTACACCGGCTCTACCGACGATGCGGCCCTGAACGCCGGCGTGCTGCGCTACAAAGCCAACCCTGCCGCCTACCAGAAGTTCGCCACCGACACCGACCCGGTCGGCAAGATTCCTGTGCCGGTGCTGTCCACCAAATGGATCAGCGACCCGACCGCGTTTGTGGAGCTCGACTCTCGTTTCCGCGAGGTGATGCAAGAAGGCGGCAGTGCTGCTCGTCTGGTGCAGACCTTCACGACAAACGGCACCCACAGCTTTATCAGCGATCCCACCTATCCCGCGCTGATGGACGCGCTGCTGCAGTGGGTGAACACCGGCACCAAGCCCACGCCTTCCGGCATCGCCAGTGCCTGCCTGGCCCTGGAAGCGACCTACGGCAAGGGTTGTAGCTTTGATGCGAGCTACACCTCACCTGCACTGTCCACACGCGTCGCTGCACGCCAACGTCCGCAGTGATCGCTGCTGGCGCTTTCCCGGTGCTTGGGTTCCGTGCGTACTTGGCCCACCGGGATATCGCTAGGAACCACAGCAAGCGACTAATGTTTTTTTGCACTGGCCAACGCTGAGGCCGGTGCAAAGGCAGCGGATGGGGACGCTGGCATGGATGCGGCTGCACGTGCTTTTGGAGGGTTTGGCAAACGACGCGACAGGAACGCCAGTTCTACCAACAATGAGCGCGGACAAGGCGCTCATGCGGTCAGTCGCTGGGTGTGCCGGATGGGCGCTGCTTGAGCATTCGGTTGATCCGGATGCTCAGCCCCCACGCCATCGCTGCGAATATGGCACTGCCCGTGATAGAGCCCATAGAGCGGCCGGAAAAGGAGGGGCTGAAAAGCGACCGCTGAACGGTGCTGGCGAGCGTGCGATCTGCAGGAGCGACCCAGGACATGCCCGCTGTGGATTGGTGGACTGAACAGAAGACATACAGCATGGCGCAGCAAACCAAGCCACCCAGCGCGCAGCGCTGTGCGACTTTGGCGAGGTGAACAGACTTCCATCCGTAGGCGATCAGCGGTAGCACCCACAGGGCAATGTCCGGCTGCACATAGCGTTTGAGGCTATCCAACCCTGGCTGGTAGGCATCCGAAAGTGATGCGGTGGCAGCATGGAAGTACACACCCGCGGCGTAGGCCAGCATGAACGTGAAGGTGGCCATGACTTCCCAATGCAGCCATGGCGATAGAGGGCGGTTGTCGGGGTGCATGCGCGGATTATCAAAGCGCGCATGCAGATGAGGATGAAGTCAGTGTGAACTCGAAACACGGCGCACCGGCCCGTGTTTCTGCGTCCGTCCTCAGCCTTGCGCCGCCCGCACACACACCAGCGCATCCACCTGGTCCAGCAGCATCTGCAGATGGCGCTCGCGCAAGCTGTCGCCCAGCAGGTCCACCTGCAGCAGGCTGCGCCAGGTGGCGGCGTGGTCGATGCGAAAGCCGCTGAGGGCGGAGATCAGGTAGTGCACATCGGTGGCAGTGACCTCGGGCTTGAACAGGCCCTGGACCACGCCGCGCTCCAGGATGCGCTCCAGGGGGGTGAGGGCCGCCCGGCGCAATGATTCGGTGTTGGAGATCTGGCCCAGCATTTCGCCGCCCTGGAAGTTCTCCTGCAGCACCAGGCGGGTGAAGGCCTGGTTGTTGGCGTGGTAGTCAAAGCTTTTCTGGGCCAGCGCATGCAGGGCTTCCAACGGCTCTAGCGCATCGAGGTTCAGGCTTTCTTCGGAGGCGCGGATGTCGGTGTAGCTTTGCTCGATGACGGCCAGGTACACATCCTTCTTGTTGCCGAAGTAGTAGTACAGCATGCGCTTGGCGCAGCCGGCCTTGGCTGCGATGCGTTCGAGCCGGGCGCCGTCATAGCCATAGTTGGCAAACTCGGTCTTGCCGGCATCGAGCAAGGCCTGGCGCATGCCTGCCGATGCGCCGGTCTCATCTGCCTGGGGGTCTTGAGGGGTTGGCTCTTGCTGGCCTTGCTGCTTGCTCACTGCCGGATCTCCGTGGACACAAGCGGGCAAGCGTACCATGGGCGCCCTTCGCGGAGCGTCGGCGATAAAAAAGCCATGGCTTGCAGTGCAGGCCATGGCGGGTTGTGGGTCAAAGGGCTGCTGGCTGGTGGCCCGGCCCCATGCAGGTGCTTACTGGGCCTTGTCAGGCAGCGCGTAGGCAATCACATAGTCGCCACGGTCGGGCGACTGGCGCGCGCCGCCGGCAGAGATCAGCACATACTGCTTGCCGGTCTTGGGCGATTGGTAGGTCATCGGGCCGCCCTGGCTGCCCACGGGCAGGCGGCTTTTCCAGATCTCCTGGCCGTTGGCGGTGTTCCAGGCGCGCAGGTAGTAGTCCTGCGTGCCGGCAAAGAACACCAGGCCGCCTTGCGTGGCCAGGCTGCCGCCCAGGGTGGGCAGGCCCACGGGCATTGGCATGCGCATCTTGATGCCCATCGGGCCGGTGTCCTGCACGGTGCCCACGGGCACCTGCCAGACCACTTGCTGGGTCTTCATGTCAATCGCTGAGAGCGTGCCAAAAGGGGGCTTCTGGCAAGGGATGCCCAGCGGCGACATGAAGCGGTCCTTGATGACGGCATAAGGCGTGCCGCCCAGCGGCACCTGGCCCATGCCGGTGTTGGGTTGCTCGCCACCATCGGACAGCGCGGCCTTGGGCTTTTGCGGCATCATCTGCACCCACAGGCCCAGGCGCATGTCGTTGACAAAGATCAGGTGGTTGTTCGGGTCGGCCGAGATACCGCCCCAGTTCATGCCGCCCAGCGAGCCGGGGAAGCTCAGCGACACATCGGTGTCAGGCGCGGTGAACAGGCCTTCATAGCGCATCGACTTGAACTTGATGCGGCAGACCAGCTGGTCCAGCGGCGTCGCGCCCCACATGTCCGCTTCGGTCAGGGTCTGGGTGCCAATCTGCGGCATGCCGACGGAGACGCGCTGGGTAGCAGCATATTTCTCGCCGGCAATGCCTGCGGGCTTGACCGGCACATCGTCCACCTGGGTCAGCGGCTGGCCGCTTTGGCGGTCCAGCACAAAGATCTGGCCGGCCTTGGTGCCCACCACCAGTGCGGGCGTGGTGCTGCCATCCTTTTGGGGGAAGTCGATCAAGGTCGGGGCCATCGGAATATCAAAATCCCAGAGGTCGTTGTGCACGGTCTGGTAGACCCATTTCTCATGGCCGGTGGAGGCATCGAGTGCGAGGATCGAGGCGCCGTACTTCAGATCGGCGGCCGAGCGCGGCACGCCATACAGATCGACCGAGGGCGAGCCCATCGGCAGGTAGACGGTGTTGGAGCTGGGGTCGTAGGTGGTGCCAGCCCACACATTGGCGGACGAGCGCGTGTAGGTGGCGCCGGGGGCCAGCACCTCGTTGGGCGTGTTGGAGCCCGCATCAAAGGCCCAGCGCAGCGCGCCGGTCATCACGTCAAAGCCACGGATCACGCCGCCGGGCATATCGACCTGGACGTTGTCGGCCACCCGGCCGCCGACGACGATGGTGGTGCCGGCCACGGTGGGGGCCGATGTGAGCGTGTAGTAGGCCGGGTTGGCAATGGCGCCCAGGCCCTGCTTCAGATCGACAATGCCCTGGTTGCCAAAGCCGGCGCAGAGCTCGCCGTTGTCGGCATTGATCGCAAACAGGCGCGCGTCGATGGTGTTCATCACGATGCGGCGCTGGCACTGGTCGCCAGTGGGCAGCGCAACGGGCTGCACCAGCGACGATCCCGCCACCTGCGGCACCGGCAGCGGCGCATTGGCATCAAAATAGGCCAGGCCCCGGCAGCGTTCCCAGACACCGCCCACATGCGAGTTGGTGTCGTGGCGCCACAGCTGCTTGCCGGTGTCGGCATCGAGCGCAATCACGTTGTTGCTGGGCGTGCAGACAAAGACCTTGTCACCCACTTGCAGCGGCGTGGTCTGGTCTTCGGCACCGGCGCCGGTGGATTGGGGCACATCGCCGGTGTGGAAGGTCCAGGCCACCTGCAGCTGGTTGACGTTGTCCACATTGATCTGGTCCAGCGCCGCAAAGCGGTCGTTGTTCGTGCCGTTGCCGTAATGGCTCCAGTCCTTTTGCGCGCTGGCGGCATCCACCGGCTTGCGGCTGATGGCCGCCTGGTTCTGCACCTCGGGATGGATCTGGAACATGGACGCAAAGCTGACCAGGCCCACGAGCAGCAGCACGCCCGCCAAAGCCAGCGGGCCCTTGTTGCTGCGAGCGCGCGGGGCGCCCGCTTGCAGCAGCGGCAGGCAGGCGCTGACCACCGCTGCGCCAAAGGTCATCGCCAGCAGGCGCGAGACCAGGCTCCAGTAGTCCAGGCCTACTTCGGCCAGGGCCCACAGCACCGTGGCGGCAAAGGTCGCCAGGTACAGCCAGGCGCCCGAGCGGCGGCCGCGCAGCACCTGCACGCCCGACAGCAGCAGGCCCAGGCCTGCCAGCAAAAAGTACCAGCTGCCGCCCAGGCTGATGAGCTTGCCGCCGCCGACCAGAAAGGCCAGGCCGGCCATGGCCAGCACTGCGCCCAGCACGCCGAGCAGCAGGCGCACGGCCAGTGACGGTACACGCGCTTGTTGTGTCATATCGATCCTCGAATCTGTCTTGGGCCCGGCAGGCGCAGCAGCCCTCTGCACCAGGCCCGGGATGGGGCGTTGTGCAGAGGGCCCGAAGCAGTCGCTGCTACAGACCTTGTCTTGTGTGAGAAAAAATGTCCATTGTGGTGAGAAATAAAGTCCATCGCTGCCTGATGTGTACCGGATATTTCAAGAATTTCTGAAACAAATAGCCGCCGAGCAGCCATGGGCTGGCGCAAATGCTGCTGGGGCGCGCGCTGAAGCGACGTGGATTTATGCGCTGAAATGCTGCTTCATCAGCGGCTTGAGGATGCCGTGCACGGCCTTGACCAGGCGGTTGTGCGGCCGCGCGGCCGGTGTGGCCAGCACGATGCGGTTGCGGATCACCGGATGGCTGACCTGGGCGGTGAACACCGGCGCACTGCCCGGCCAGGTCTTCACAGCGCTGGCGGGCACGACCGAGCAGCCCACATTGCGGGCGACCAGGGACAGCACCATCTTGATCGAATCGACCTCGGCAACGATGCGCAGCGGCAGCTGCTGGTCTTCGACCGCGTCGTCAAAAATCATGCGCAGTGCCTGCGGGCGGCTGGGCAGCACCAGCGGGTAGTCCACCAGCTGGGCGACCTTGACCCGCTCGGGCAAGGGGCGGGTGCTGATCAGCACCAGGGGCTCGCGCGCCAGCGGCTCGGTCAACAGCTGCGGGGTGGGGCTGGGGTCAAACAGCACGGCCACATCCAGGCGGTCGGCCAGCAGCCATTCGCGCAGGCGAATGCTCAGGCTCTCTTC
Organism: Comamonas sp. B-9; assembly: GCF_000410635.1. NCBI lineage: Bacteria > Pseudomonadati > Pseudomonadota > Betaproteobacteria > Burkholderiales > Comamonadaceae > Comamonas > Comamonas sp. B-9. The sequence continues at coordinate 13,975 of NZ_KE148537.1, read as the reverse complement.
GACAATGATCGAGGCATCGGGGCAGGCCTGCAAAAACTGCTGCACCACATCGGGCGTGACCAGGCTGGCCACCAGCGGCGGCAGGCCCAGGCGCACCTTGCCGCGCGGGCTTTGCAGACGCGCGGCCATGTCGGCCTTGGCGGCATCGACGGCCGCGCTGATGTTGCGCCCATGGGCCAGCATGGCCTTGCCCGATTCAGTCAGCCGCACGCCCCGGCCATGGCGCTCGAGCAGCGGCTGGCCCAGCTCAGCCTCCAGCAGCTGCACCTGGCGGCTCAGGGTCGGCTGGCTCAGGTTCAGCGCCGCAGCGGCCTTGCTGTAGCTCTGTGCCTGGGCGACCGCCATGAAGTACTGCAAGCGCACAAAATCCATGCATCACCTCTATATCTGATATTTGGATTTTATAGGCGATAAAAAAACTGGCAGTTCCACAATGCGCTCAAGACGACTCTTTGATGGCCTTGCATGAACGCCCCGACCCCCCACCTCCAGCAGCCCGTACAGACCTATACGCTGGCGCCCTCGCGCCCCAGTCTGGTGCTGCCCGCCGGCAGCTGCGACAGCCATGTGCATGTGTTTGGCCCGGTGAACGAATTTCCGTATGCGGAGCCGCGCAGCTTCACCCCCGCCGATGCGGGCAAGGAGACCTTGTTCGCGCTGCACCGCCATCTGGGCATCAGCCGCTGCGTGATCGTGCAATCGGCCTGCCATGGCTATGACAACCGCGTGGTCGAGGATGCGATTGCCCACGGCGGCGGCCGCTACCTGGGGGTGGCGCTGGTGCCGCTGTCGGTATCGCGTGCTGAGTTGCAGCGCCTGGCGGCAGCAGGCTTTCGGGCGATCCGCTTTAACTTCATGAAGCACCTGAACACCGGCGCATCGGTCGAGGACGTGGTGGCCTTGACGCCGATGCTGGCCGAGCTGGGCATGCACCTGCAGATCCATTTTGAGAGCGCGCTGATCCACAGCCTGGGCCCCGTGCTGCAGCAATCGGCCTGCCCGGTGGTGATTGACCATATGGGCCGTGTTGACGCGACGCTGGGCCGGGAAGGCGCCGATTTTCAGGCACTGCTGCGGCTACTGGAGCAGCCACTGTTTTACGTGAAGGTCAGCGGTATCGACCGCATCGATGCGACGCCGCCTTACCAGCACGGCATTGCGCGGGCGCAGGAGCTGGTGGCCCATGCGCCCGAGCGCGTGCTCTGGGGCAGTGACTGGCCGCACCCCAACCACACGCATGTGCCCGATGACGGCGTGCTGGTCGATGCGCTGGCGCAGTTCAGCCCCAATCCGGCGCATCTGCAGGCCCTGCTGGTGGACAACCCCCAGCGCCTCTACCGCTTCGCAGCCTGAGACATTCGCAAGGAAAAAAGCATGGCGATTTTTGATGCCCACACCCCCGTCAACCCGCAAGGCCGGCTGGCCGGCAAGGTGGTCTACATCACCGGTGCCGGCGCCGCAGGCGCGGGCTGGGGCAACGGCCGGGCGACGGCGATCCGCTTTGCGCAGGAAGGCGCACTGGTGTTTGGCGTGGACCGCAATGCCCAGGCGCTGCGCGAGACCGAGGGCAGCATCCGCAGCGCGGGCGGCCAGTTTGTGGCGGGCCATTGCGATGTGATGGACCCGGCGTCGATCGCCGCATCGGTACAGGCCTGCCAGGCGGCGCTGGGGCGCATCGATGTGCTGGTCAACAACGTGGGCGGGTCGGCCAAGGGCGGGCCGGTCGAGATGGACGAAGCGGTCTGGGATGCCCAGCTGGACTACAACCTCAAAAGCGTGTTTCTGTGCTGCAAGGCGGTGCTGCCGCTGATGCAGGCCCAAGGCGCGGGCAGCATCGTCAATATCTCATCGACCTCGGGCATGCGCTGGACCGGTGCGGCGCAGATCGCCTATGCATCGAGCAAGGCGGCGGTGATCCAGTTTTCCAAGGTGCTGGCCGTGCAGTACGCGCCGCACCGCATCCGCGTGAACACCGTCGTTCCCGGCCAGTTGCACACGCCGATGGTCGAAACCCGTCTGGCCGGCCAGCGCGCCGGTGGCGATGTCGAGGCGCTGCTGGCCCAGCGCCAGGCGCGTATTCCGCTGCCCTTCATGGGCGATGGGCGCGACACCGCCAATGCGGCGCTGTTCCTGGCCTGTGACGAATCGCGCTTTGTGACGGGCACCGAGATTGTGGTGGACGGCGGTATGACCGTGCGCTGCGGATAAAGCAAGATTATTGAAGGAGACAACGATGAGATTCCAAGCCTTTCCCGCAGCCCGCCAGTGGCTGCACGCTGCCGTGCTCGGCACCGCCCTGGGCTGCGCCAGCAGCGCCATGGCGCAAAGCGAGATGACGCGCCTCCTGGTGGCTTTTCCGCCCGGCGGCCCGGTGGACTTCATTGCGCGCAGCATGTCGCAGCAGCTGGCCAAGGAGCTGGGCCATCCGGTGATTGTGGAAAACAAGCCCGGCGCCAACGGCGCGATTGCCGCCGACAGCGTGATCCGCTCCGCACCCGATGGCAAGACCCTGTGGCTGACCAGCGTGGGCGCGGTGGCCATCAACCCCGCGCTCTACCCCAAGCTGAACTACAAGCCCGCCAGCGACCTGGTGCCCGTCTCGCTGGTGGTCAACAACGTGGAGATCATGGTGGTCAACGCGCAGACCAGTTACAAGGATGGCAAGGACTTTGTGCAGGCCGCCAGCCAGCGCAAGGACAAGCCGATGACCATGGCCTCGTCAGGTACCGGCAGCGTGCCGCATCTGGCGGCCATCCAGCTCAATGAATCGGCTGGCCTGAACCTGATGCATGTGCCCTACAAGGGCGCCGCCCCCGCCATCACCGATCTGATGGCCGGCCATGTCGATGGCTTCTTTGGTGACATTCCCGGCCTGGTGGGCGCCATCGACAGCGGCAAGTTCCGGCCCGTGGGCATTGCCGCTGCCAAGCGCAGCGCCCGCTACCCGAACGTACCCACCTTTGACGAGCTGGGCTACAAGGGTGTGGATTCGAACAACTGGTATGCGGTGTTTGCGCCCAAGGGCACCAGCGCCCAGGTGGCCGCCACCTTGAGCCGCGCCATCCATGCTGCCTTGCATGCGCCCGATGTACAGCGCAAGATCGAGGCCTCGGGTGCCGAGGTGGTGGGCTCCAGCCCCGAAGCGCTGGCCCAGCAGCTGGCGACCGATACCGAGAAGTGGACCGCCATCATCCGCCGCAACCGTATCACCCCCGATTGAGAATGAAAGACTGCCATGCGCATTGAAGCGATTGAGCCAGGCACGCGCAGTGCGCTGGCGGAGCTGGAGCAACAGATACGCGCCGAGCGCGGCCGCATCTCGCCGCTCTACCAGGTGCTGCTGCACAGCCCCGCCATTGCCAAAGGCTGGGAGCAGATGCTCTCTGCCGTGCGCAACTACAGCAGCATCGATGCGGGGCTGCGCGAGCTGATCATCCTGCGGGTGGCCATGCTCAACCAGGCCGCCTATGAGTTCGAGGCCCATGTGCCCCATGCGCTCAAGGCCGGCGTGACGCAGGCCGCCATCGATGCAACGCGCGACACCGGCACCACCGCCAGCCCGGCCTGGGATGGCCTGCAGCAGCTGGCCATCGCAGTGACCGATGCACTGACCCGCGATCTGCAGGTGCCCGAGCCCCTGTTTGCACAGGTGGCCGCCCGCTTCAATGCGCAAGAGCAGGTGGAGCTGTTTGCCACCATCGGCGCCTACAACATGGTGTCGCGCTTTTTGAACGCCTTTGAGATTGGCCACTGATGCCCGCACCCACACCTGCTACCGCTATCGACAGCCTGCTGCTGCGCTGCACGCCGGCAGCCCATGAAACCGCCACCACGCTGGCGCAGGCCGCGTTGGCGCTACTGCGCAGGGATTTTGCTGATCTGCGGCTAGTACGCGTGGCCCAGCAGCCCCAAGGCATCGCCTATCTGTACTTCGCACTCGGCAGCCCGCAGCCGCTGAGCGCCGATCAAACGCGGCAGGCCGAGCGCCGCTTGCAGAGCGCAGGCAGCGCCGGCCTGGCCGCTTGCGAGCTCTCGCGCCTGCAGCTGGTGATGCACTGTATCGGTCCGGCCAACGGTGAAGCCACGCCGGTGCACTACGCTGTGGAGATGGACCCCGAGGCCGATTGGCAGGACGAGTTGTTTGCCTGGTATGACCAGGAGCATCTGCCCGGCTTAGCAGCCGTGGCCGGCACCGCCCAGGCCTTTCGCTACCTGAACCTGGACCATGGGCCGCTGTCGCTCGCCTGCTATGACCTGGTCGATGCCGAGGTGATGGGCTGCCCGGCCTGGCTGGCGGTGCGGGGTACCCCATGGAGCGCGCGCGTGCGGCCGCATTTCACCAACACCCGGCGCACGATGTTTGATGCGCAACCGCTGGTGGAGGCGATAAGCTAGGCGCTAGCCACCGGCGAGCACAGCTCCACCAGGCTGCCATCCGGGCAGCGCACATAGGCCACCACCTGGCCCCAGGGCTTGGTGGTCGGTGCTGCCAAGGCGGTTGCACCGGCGGCCAGTGCACGCTCGTAGGCAGCAGCCACTTCGTCGCTGACCAGCGCAATCTCCACACCCAGTGGCTGGGCCGATTCTGAGGCGGCCACATGGCCGCCGCTGAAGTTGGCATGGCCCAGCGCATGGTCGGCAAAGGCCAAGGTGGTGGCGCCGGTCTCCAGCTCGCCGTAGCTGCCCGAGGGGTGCAGAAAGCGGGTGGCCAGGCCAAAGGCCTGTGAGAAAAAGGCCAGCGATGCGGCAACATCGGGCACATAGACGATGGTGTAGCCGAACTGCAGTGCAGGCATCGTCATACCCGCACCAACTGGCCATGCACCTCCTGCGGGTTGCGCAGCAGGCTCAGGATGGGGCAGGTGCTCTCGACCGATGCATACAGCGCATCGATCTGCTGATCGCTGGCGGGCGAGCCTACGCGCACTTCGTAGCGGATGCCTTGCAGGCCACGCGGCAGTGATTCAAAGCCGGGGGTGCCGGCGCGCGCATCCATGCTGCCCCAGACATCGACCTCGACCGAATCCAGCGGCACCTGCATGGCGGCGGCCTGGATCTCGAAGATGTGCACCATGCAGGTGCCCAGCACGCCCAGCTGCAGCTCGGGCGAGCTGGGGCCCAGATCGTAGCCGGCAAAGCCGCTGGCACTGTCGCTGATGATCTGGTGGTCGCGGATGCGCATGCGGCGCAGGCCGGTGCGGCCCTCGGCCGTCACCTTGGCATGCAGCGGGCTGGGGCCCACTTCGCCATCGGTGATGCGCTGGTCGCGGGCCAGCACTGCCTTGCGCTTGTGGACCAGAAATTCGTTGAGGCTCATGGCAACTCCTTCAGATTCAGTGTTTGTGGTTGGCGCGGCGTGCGAGCCATTCGCCCGCAAATTGCAGCACCGAGACCAGGGCGACGAGGATGACGATGACTTCGAACATCACCCGTGTTTCATAGCGCTCGTAGCCATAGCGGATGGCCAGATCCCCCAGGCCGCCCGCGCCCACGGCGCCGGCCATGGCCGAGGCGTTGACAATGGCGATCACGCAGACCGTCATGCCGCCGATGATGCCGGGCAGGGCCTCGGGCAGCAGCACATGGCGCACGATGTGCCAGCGCTTGCAACCCATGGCGCGCGCCGCCTCGATGAGGCCTCTGTCCACATCGTTGAGGCTGACCTGGGCAATGCGGGCGAAGAACGGGATCAGGTTGGCCGACAGCGGCACCACGGCGGCCCAGGTGCCCAAGGTGGTGCCCACCAGCGCGCGGGTGAGCGGCAGCAGCGCGACCAGCAGGATGATGAAGGGGATGGCGCGGAAGATGTTCACCAGCACCGACAGGCCCTTGTAGAACAGCGGGCGCGCATACAGGCCCTTGGGGCCGGTGACGGTCAGCACAATGGCCAGCAGCAGGCCGCAGCTGATGGCGATGACCGAGGACACGCCGACCATCAGCAGGGTCTGGCCCAGGGCCTGCAGGTATTTATCAATGGGGCTGGACATAGCCAAGAATCTCCAGGGTATCGGCGCCTGCGGCCTGGCGCAGGGTCTCCACAGGCGGCAAGGGGCTGGCCGGCAGGCGCACGATCAGCTGGCCCACGCTGTGGCCTTGCAGATGGTCCAGGCCGCCATGGATCAGCTGGGTGCCGCCGCACAGCGACTCCAGCGCCTGCAGCGCGGCCAGCGGCAGGCCCTGGCCGGGTGGCAGGCCATGAAAGCGCAGGCCGATCAGCGCCTGGTTATGGCTGGCATCGGGCGTGGGCTGCAGCTGCCGGGCTACCTCATGGGGCAGGCCTTGCTTGAGCGAATGCAGCATGGCTTGCGAGGCCGCGCTTTGCGGCGCGCCAAACACCTGCCAGACCTCGCCCAGCTCCTGCATGCGGCCATGGTCCAGCACCAGCACGCGGTCGCAGATGGCGCGGATGACGGCCATGTCATGGGTGATCAGCACCACCGTCAGTCCCAGCTGGCGGTTGATGTCGCGCAGCAGGTCCAGGATCGATTGCGTGGTCTCCGGGTCCAGTGCCGAGGTGGCCTCGTCGCAGAGCAGCACCTCGGGCGAATGCACCAGCGCCCGGGCAATGCCCACGCGCTGCTTTTGTCCGCCCGAGAGCTGCGCCGGGTAGGCCTGGGCCTTGGCAGACAGCCCCACCAGGTCGAGCAGCTTGCCCACGCGCTCCTGCATCTGGCTGGCGCTGGCGCCGGCCACGCGCAGCGGCAGCGCCACGTTCTCCCAGACGGTCTTGGACGACAGCAGGTTGAAGTGCTGGAAGATCATGCCGATCTTGCGGCGCAGCTGCACCAGGTCGTCCTCGGGCAGGCGGGCCGGGTCGATGCCCTGCACCTGCACGCGGCCCTGGCTGGGCACTTCCAGCGCATTGATGGTACGCAGCAACGTCGACTTGCCCGCGCCACTGCGGCCGATGATGCCGAAGATCTCGCCGCGGCGGATCTCGAAGCTGATATCGGCCAGCGCCTGCATGGCGCCGGGGTGCCCGTCGGCGCCGTCATAGCTCTTGCCGACCTGCTCAAAAACAATGTGCGCGGCCATCGTCAGAAGGCCGGTGCGTACATGTCTTTGAACTTGGTGTTGATGAGCTGGCGGATGCTGTCGTTCTGGAACGAGGCGACCAGCTGCTTCACCCAGGGTGCATCCTTGTCCTGGCTGCGCACGGCGATCAGGGCCGCGTAGGGGTTGCCTTCGCTCTTCTCGACCGCAATGCCATCGATGAAGGGGCGCAGACCGGCCTGGAAGGCGAAGTTGCTGGTGATGGCCGCCGCATCCATGTCCTGCAGCGAGCGCGCCAGCACCACGGCATGCGCCTCGGTAAAGCGCAGCTTGCGCGGGTTGTCGATGATGTCGGCCGGACCGGCCTTGGGGCTGAACGGATCAAAGCCATCGCGCAGGCGGATAAGGCCATGGTCGCGCAAGACGATCAGCGCCCGCGCCTGGTTGCTGGCGTCATCGGTGATGCCGATGTGGGCGCCCTGGGGCAGGTCTTCCAGGCGCTTGTGCTTGCGCGAGTAGAAGGCCAGCGGCGACATCATCGTCGTGCCCACTGCGCTGATCTTGTAGCCACGCTGGCGTACCTGTTCTTCGAGGAAGGGCAGATGCTGGAAGGCGTTGGCCTGCAGGTCGCCATTGTTCAGCGCCTCGTTGGGGCTGACCGAGGCGCTCATCACCACCAGCTCCAGGTTCAGGCCCCGGGTCTTGGCAACCTTGGCGACTTCGCTCCACAGATCTTCTGCCACACCACCGCGAATGCCCACCTTGATCAGCTTGGGCGCACTGGCATCCGCTGCCCAGACAAAGGCAGAAGAGGTGGCGGCCAGGACGGCCAGGCTGGTGTGGAGAAATGCGCGCTTGTTCATGACATGAAACCTGTTTTACAAAAACAGCGAGCAGTGTACGTCATCGTTTGCTGCAGTGCAGCATGCGCCAGGCTGGGCGCAGCGGTGTTATGCGCGGGTCATCAGGCGCCTGCATTCCCTATCGATCAAGGGAATAAGCACCGGCGGTGCTTGCGAAGGGTTCTCAGCGGCTGCTGCAGGCCTTGCAGGTTTGCAGGGCCAGGCGGTGCAGCGCCTGCCAGCCGTTGGCCGGCCACTCGGGCACCTTCAGGCCCTTGACGATGCCATCGACCGCATGGGCCGAGTGCAGCAGGCGGGCGACGGTGGCATCGCTGATGCGGGGCAGCACGCGCTCAAAATGGCGCTCCTTGTTGCCCCAGACGCGGTTCTCGCGCAGGGCCATGGGCATGGGCCGGCCGTTGCGCAGCGCGTCCTTCACCCGCTTCATCGCGCGGATGTCTTCGGCCAGCGCCCAGTGCACCAGCACCTCGGCCTCGCCTTCGGCCTGCAGGCCGTTGAGCATGCGCTCGGTGCGCAGCACCTGGCCGGAGAGCACGGCATCCGAGAGCTTGAACACGTCGTAGCGGGCGACATTCAGCACCGCCTGCTCGACCTGCTCAAAGCCGAGCTCGCCTGCCGGGTAGAGCAGGCCGAGCTTTTGAATTTCCTGGTGGGCGGCGAGCAGGTTGCCCTCGACCCGGTCGGCAAAAAAGGCCAGGGTGCGCTGGCCTTCTTCACCGGCTTTGACATGCTGCTTTTGCTGCTGCAGGCGCTGGGCGATCCAGGCGGGCAGCGCGGCGCGCTCGATGCTGTCGATCTGCAGGGTGATGCCATGCGACTCCAGCGCTGCAAACCAGGCACCGGTCTTGGTGGCCTTGTCCAGGCGCGGCAGCACCACGATGGTCAAGGTGCTGTCGTTGTCCACACTGCTGCTGACCAGCTGCTGCAGCGCCGTACTGCCATCCTTGCCGGGCTTGCCGCTGGGGATGCGCACTTCGATGATCTGCTTGTCGGCAAAGAGGCTGAGGCTCCCGCCGGCCGCGAGCACCGCGCTCCAGTCAAAATGCGCGCCGGCGACGGTAAAGCTGCTGCGCTCGGTATAGCCGTTGGCGCGCGCGCTGGCGCGGATGGCGTCCACGGCCTCCTGCACCAGCAGGGGCTCGTCGCCATGCACGGTGTACAGAGACCGCAGCCCCTTGCCCAGCTGGGCACTCAACTGATTCAACGGCACTTGCATGCTTGGTGGCGCTTCCAGCGCTGCGTGGCCGCAGCGCTTGTCATTCGGTAGGGGTGACGGACTTGACGATGGCCAGGCGCCGCACGATCTGCTGAACGATGTCGGTCTGCATGTTGCGGTAGAGCATTTCCTCTTCGTTCGCCTTGGACAGTGCGTAGGTTTCCAGGTAGCTGATTTCGCGGTACTGCATCAGCTCGGAATCGGGCACATAGAGGCCGCCCTTGGCATCACGCACCCGAAAGCGCGTGATCAGGCGGATCTGCAGCTCGCGCACCTCGCCGGCCGCATTGCGCGAGACGACGACGCGCTCGCGGCGCTGGCCCAGGTCATCGTAGATGGCCTCGGCCTGCGTGGCCTGGCTCGGGTCGCGCAGCACCTGCAGGCTGCCGGCAGCCTCCAGGTGGCGTTGCAGCTCTTTGAGGAAGCCCGAATTGGCGTTGCCGTTCAAATACAGCGATTTGAAGGCGAAATCCACCGATCCGCGCAGTTTGAAGCCGCATGCCGCCAGCAGCGGCACGCTTGCCAGGGCAGTAAGCAGCGTGCGTTTTTGCATGGCGCTTAGACTACCACGTTCACCAGGCGGCCCGGCACGATGATGACTTTCTTCGGGGTCGCGCCATTGGCGATTTTCTGGAAGTCTTCATTGGCCAGAGCGGCTGCTTCAATCGTGGCCTTGTCAGCGCCGGCAGCGACGATGATGGAGCCGCGCAGCTTGCCGTTGACCTGCAGCATCAGCTCGATCTCGTCCTGCACCAGCGCCTGGGCATCGACCTCGGGCCAGGCGGCATCCAGCAGGCCCCCAAAGGCCTGCTGGTAGCCCAGCGCATCCCACAGCACCTGGGTGAGGTGGGGCGTGGCCGGGTAGAGCGCGCGCAGCAAAATGCCAAAGCCTTCGACCAGCGCGGCGCGGCCGCCTTCGCTGTCCACGGCCTTGAAATCTTCCAGCGCGTTGATCATCTTCATCGCGCCCGACACCACCGTGTTGTACTGCATGCGGCTGTAGTCATAGGCCACTTGCTTGAGCACGGTGTGGATCTCCAGGCGCAGCGCCTTGGCTTCCTTGCCAAAGGCGGCGCTGGCAGCGCTGGCTGCCTGGGCACGTGCAGCGTCAAACTCCGGCGCATGCAGCTTGCTGCCGAAGTTGTAGACACGGCGCAGGAAGCGGTAGCTGCCTTCAACGGCCGACTCGTTCCACTCCAGGGTCAGCTCGGGCGGCGCGGTGAACATGGTGTAGAGGCGCGCGGTATCGGCGCCGTACTTCTCGATCAGGTCCTGCGGGTCGACACCGTTGTTCTTGGACTTGGACATCGTGCCCACGCCCTCGTAGTCGATTGCGGTGCCAACGGGCAGCAGGCCATCGGCGCTGTCCACGGCCACCTTGAGCTGGGCGCCCACGACCTTGCCGGTCTCGTCAAATACCTGCTCCACATCCTTGGGCCAGAAGTATTCCTTGCCACCCTTGGCGGTGCGGCGGCTGTAGATGTGGTTGAGCACCATGCCTTGCGTGAGCAGCTTGGTGAAGGGCTCGTCGACCTTCACCAGGCCCAGGTCGCGCATGACCTTGGTCCAGAAGCGTGCGTACAGCAGGTGCAGGATCGCGTGCTCGATGCCACCGATGTACTGGTCCATCGGCATCCAGTAGTCGGCGCCGTCGGCCACCATCTTCTCGCTGTTCTTGGCATCGCAATAGCGCATGAAGTACCAGGACGAATCCACAAAGGTGTCCATGGTGTCGGTCTCGCGGCGGGCCGGCTTGCCGCAGCAGGGGCAGACCACGCCGGCGTGGAAGGCTTCGCTCTTGATCAGCGGGTTGCCCGAGCCATCGGGCACCAGGTCTTGCGGCAGCACGACCGGCAGGTCCTTCTCTGGCACGGGCTGGGCACCGCAGTCTTCGCAGTGGATGATCGGGATCGGGGTGCCCCAGTAGCGCTGGCGGCTCACGCCCCAATCGCGCAGGCGCCAGGTGGTTTTCAGCTCGCCCAGGCCCTTGGCTTCGAGCGCCTTGGCGACGGCTTGCACACCTTCCTTGTAGTGCAGGCCATCAAAGTCGCCCGAGGCGATCAGTACGCCGCGTTCCTTGTCGCCATACCAGTCCTGCCATTGCTGGCTGTCGTAGGGGCCTTCGCCCTCGACGGCCACCACCTGGCGGATCGGCAGGCTGTACTTGTTGGCGAACGCAAAGTCGCGTTCGTCATGGGCGGGCACGCCCATCACGGCGCCGTCGCCATAGCTCATCAGCACATAGTTGCCGATCCAGACCTCGACCTGCGCGCCGGTGATCGGGTGGGTGACGAACAGGCCCGTGGGCTTGCCTTCCTTTTCCTTGACGGCGAGTTCGGCCTCGGTGGTGCCGCCCTTCTTGCATTCTTCGATGAAGGCCGCCAGCTCGGGGTTGGAGGCGGCGGCATGCGTGGCCAGTGGGTGCTCAGGGGCCACGGCGCAGAAGGTCACGCCCATGATGGTGTCGGCACGCGTCGTGAAGACATACATCTTGCCGTCGCCGATCAAGCTGCCATCGGCGTTCTTCACGCCATGCGTGAACGCAAAGCGCACGCCGGCGCTCTTGCCGATCCAGTTTTCCTGCATCAGGCGCACCTTGTCGGGCCAGCCGGTCAAGGTCGCCTTGTCGTTGCCCATCTGCACATGGTCCAGCAGCTCTTGCGCGTACTGGGTAATGGCCAAGTAGTAGCCCGGGATCTCGCGCTTTTCCCCCAGCGCGCCGGTGCGCCAGCCACGGCCGTCGATCACCTGTTCATTGGCCAGCACGGTCTGGTCCACCGGGTCCCAGTTCACGGTCTGGGTCTTGCGGTAGGCGATGCCCTTGTCCAGCATCTTGAGGAACAGCCACTGGTTCCACTTGTAGTAGTCGGGGTCGCAGGTCGCCACTTCGCGGCTCCAGTCGATCGCCAGACCCATCGCCTGCATCTGCTTTTTCATGTAGGCGATGTTGTCGTAGGTCCACTGCGCGGGCGGCACGCTGTTCTTGATCGCGGCGTTCTCGGCCGGCAGACCAAAGGCATCCCAGCCCATGGGCATCAGCACGTTGTAGCCCTGCATGCGCAGCTGGCGCGTGAGCATGTCGTTGATGGTGTAGTTGCGCACATGGCCCATGTGCAGCTTGCCGCTGGGGTAGGGCAGCATGGAGCAGGCGTAGAACTTTTTCTTGCCCGCGTCCTCGGACACGCGGTAGGCATCTTGGGCTTGCCACTGGCTTTGCGCGGCGGCTTCTACGTCGGAGTGGTTGTATTTTTCTTGCATGGAACTGGTCAGGAAAAAGCGGCCGCCCACGGGCTTTCCGGGGCGAGGTCAATTGGGCAAAGATTGTAGGCCCATCGCCATAGCCCGTGGATGGCGAGTGCCGCACGCTGGGGTGCGGTTATACATGCCATGTAAAAATAAATGGTTATCTATCTATTGATAGTCAATATCGTGGTCGCAGCGTGCCCAGGGCCGCGCCAGCCGCATCTCCCCATTTCCATCCGATTTATCCCCCTTTGAAAGGACTCTGCCTCGTGACCTGGGAAACCCTGGACCAATACGAACCCTGGATGCAAACGGCCGCCGGTCTGGCGGCCTTGGTATTGCTGGCCTATGCACTGCGCCTGGTGGTGCGCATGGCGCTGCTGCAGATCGTGCCGCGCTTTCGCTCCAGCCTGGGTGCGGCCTGGCTGCGTACCTTGCTGGACAACCGCATTCTGGTGCGCGTGGCGCAGATCGTGCCCTCGCTGGTGGTCCAGACGGGCATTGCTGCGGTGCCGCACCTGCCGGTCATCGCCAGCACGGTGATCCGCAATGTGGCGATTGCGGTGACGGCGCTGCAGGTGGCGCGCCTGCTGTGCGCCATCATGGACGGCATCCAGGAGGCCAACGAGAACCAGCTGGAATCTGCCCAAAGCACGCGCTCGGTCAAAAGCTATGTGCAGCTGGGAAAGATGCTGGTGATGGTGGTCGCGGGCATCGTGATGGTGGCGACCTTGATCGACCGCTCGCCGCTGATTCTGCTCAGCGGCCTGGGCGCCATGTCGGCAGTGCTGATGCTGGTGTTCAAGGACACGATCCTGTCGTTCACCGCTGGAGTGCAGCTGTCGAGCAATGACATCCTGCGCGTGGGCGACTGGCTGGAGATGAACCAGGTCGGCGCCGATGGTGCCGTGGTGGACATGGCGCTCAACACCGTCAAGGTGCGCAACTGGGACAACACCATCACCACCATCCCCACCTGGCGCCTGATGAGCGACAGCTTCAAGAACTGGCGCGGCATGTCGGAATCGGGCGGCCGCCGCATCAAGCGGCCCCTGTGCATCGACACCACCTCGGTGCGCTTTCTGACCCGCGCTGAAATCGCCGAGCTGAGCCATATCGCCCTGCTGCGCCCCTACCTGGAAGGCAAGGTCGCCGAGATCACTGCCTACAACCAGGATTTCTCGGCCAAGGCACCGGACATGGCCGACGAGATCGTCAACCTGCGCCAGCTCACCAACATCGGCACCTACCGTGCCTACTGCAATGCCTATTTGCAGGCCCACCCCAAGCTGCGCAAGGACATGACCTTGATGGCCCGCGCGATGGAGCCGACCAACCAGGGCTCGCCGCTCGAGATCTATGCCTTTACCGACACCACCGCCTGGCTAGAGTACGAGGCGATCCAGGGCGATATCTTTGACCACCTGATCGCCATCCTGCCGGAGTTTGGCCTGCGCGTGTTCCAGGTGCCATCGGGCAATGACATGCAGGTGGCGCTGCGCCAGCACGAAGTGCAGGCCCTGCAGCGCTGAGCCTGTCTGTTGCCTAGCGCCGCGCCCCCTGGGCCGGTGCTGGCGCGGGTGACGGTGAGGGCACATTCGCCACCGCCTCGGGCAGCGGCTCGGGCGCCACGGCCACCGGCTCGTCGGCCTCTGGCACC
>NZ_KE148536.1:4593-7377 GCF_000410635.1 Comamonas sp. B-9 | reverse complement strand
GATCTCCGGGGCGCCAAGGCCGCCCGCGCCACCTCGGCCGCGCCGCTGCTACCGGGCGCCGCCAGTGCGCTGAGTTTGCCGCTGACCTGGGCCAAGTGTTGCCAGGCTTTTTCATGCAAGGGGTCGGCATCGCGCCAGGCCAGCCAGGCCTGGTGCTGGCCCTCGCTCAGCGCGCCCTCTTGCTGCTGCAGCCACCACTCCACCGCGCTACGCGCTACCTCGGGCGGTATGGCCAAGGCGCCGGGGCCCGTCATGTCGCCACCGCAAAAAAGCAACGCATGCCCGCCTGCAGCAGGTAGCGCTTGACGGTGGTGATCGACACGCCCAGCGCCTGTGCAATCTCGGCCTGCTTCATGCCATCGAGCTGGGCCATCAAGAACGCCCGGCGCACGGGGACCGGCAGGCCATCGAGCAGGCGGTCGATCTCGTCGAGCGCCTCCAAGAGCAGCGCCCGCTCTTCGGGCGAGATGGCCGTGGCCTGCGGCACCTGGGCCAGCGCCTCCAGGTAAGCGCGTTCGAGATGCTGGCGGCGGTAGTGGTTGGCCAGCACGCGCTGGGCCACCGTTGTCAAAAACGCCCGGGGCTCGCGCGCCTGCACCGGCTCCTCGCGCGTGAGCAAGCGCATGAAGGTGTCCTGCGCCAGATCGGCCGCCTGGTGCACATCGCCCAGCTTGCGGCGCAACCAGCCCTGCAGCCAGCCATGGTGGTCGGCATAGAGCGTGGCAACTTCTGAATGCACAGGGGGTTCGGCGCTGGTCATAGGGCTGGGGGCATGCAGGCATGCCCATAGACAATGCAAATAGGAATTAATCGCATTGTAACCAGCGGTATTTGACCCCTTTGGCCTCCGCACCACGGCCACCCTCTTCCCATACGGCCATTGCCCAAACCCGCATGGCCACGCCGGAAAGCGAGGAGCGCGACAATATCAGCCAAATTTAGCTATATGTAAACTTCGATAAGCATGCGAGATATCAAGAAGATGGACCTCAACCTGCTCAAGGCGCTGGACGCACTGCTCGATGAGCGCAGCGTGACCCGTGCGGCCGGCAGGCTGGGGCTGACCCAGCCGGCGATGAGCGGCATGCTGCAGCGCCTGCGCGAGAGCTTTGCCGACCCCTTGTTTGCGCGCGTCCAGCGCGGCATGGTGCCCACGCAGCGCGCGCTGGATCTGGCCCTGCCGGTCAAGCAGATGCTGTGCGAGATCGATGCATTGCTGCAGCCACCGGTGTTTGACCCCAGCTCCGCCCGGCTCACCTTCCGCATCGCTGCCACCGACTATGCGCTGCGCGCCATTGCCGTGCCCTTTCTGGCAGCCTTGAAGCGCCAGGCGCCCAGCATTCGCGTCTCGCTGATCCCGCTGGAGCCGCGCCTGGTGCAGGGCCAGCTCGAGCGCGGCGATATCGACCTGGCGTTTTTGACGGGTGACAATACCCCCCAGGACATGCATGCGCGCGAGCTGTTCCAGGAGCACTATGTCTGCGTGATGCGCGAAGGCCACCCGGCTGCGGGCCGCAAGCTCAGCGTCAAGCAGTTCTGCGCGCTGGACCATGCGCTGGTGTCGTACGAAGGCGGCGGCTTCCACGGCGTGGTGGACGAGGCGCTGGAGAAGCTGGGCCAGCGCCGCGAGGTCACCTTGTCGCTCAAATGCTTTGTGGTGCTGCCCGATATCCTGCGCTCCAGCGACCTGGTCGCCGTGCTGCCCAGCCGCCTGGTCGCTGGCATGGAGGGCTTGTCGGTCTGCAAGCCGCCCGTGGAGGTGCCAGGTTTTAGCAAGCTGGCCGTCTGGCATGAGCGCAGCCACCACAACCCGGCGCAGCGCTGGCTGCGCGAGCTGCTGTTTTCTTCGACCCAGGCATAGGAAAGGGCCCCATAAGGGGCCCTCAGAATTGCCACATGAGCGCCCTACCCCAAGGTTGCGGCGCTCCACGGGCTTAGGTGCTGGCCACGCTTATTGCGCTACCCAGGGCGGCGACTGGATGTAGTTGTCCCAGCATGCAGGCTGCTGCGCTGGAGCGCCTTGGCAGCTGCGCCAGCCTACGGCATACCAGGCCTTGCCGCCGTTGCGGTAGTCGCCGGATTTTTTGGCGTCACTGCGCCAAACTTCCTTTTCCAGCGTGTCGTTCCAATCCTTTGTCTTCAAGGGGCTGGTGCTAGGTGTGAGCTGGCCCATGGCGGTGTTGGTCACGCCAGGAAAAATTTCAATGCCAGGCGTGGCGCTGCGCATTTTGAAGGCCGCATCGCGTACAGCGGCGACATAGCTGACGGTGCTGCCTGCGCCTGCTGTTTCAACGCCGCTTTGGACATTGACTTCGGCAGCGTTGAGGTCCTTCAGGTTGTACTTGCTCAGGTCGATCGCGGCTTGGCCAGACGCTGCTTCGCGCAGCCACAGGCCCCAGTAGAACTCGGCAAACTCCTGCACCTGGGCATTGCTGTAGCCCATATCGCGGGTGAGGTAGACCAAGGAGCGATAAGGGTCGTCCGCCAGTGCGCCCAGGCCCAAGGTGCTGGGCAATTGTTCTGGCGTGATGGCCTTACCGGCCTTATCGAACAGCCAGACGAACTTGTTGGCCTGCATTTTTTGCCAGAAGCTCGTGAGGTCTGGCGTATCGCTGAAATTGCCTGCGACGCGTACATACACCGTCAGGTCTGGGCCGCCATCGGCCAGTTCCCACAGGGTCGTGAAGGTGTGGTGGCCATCGGTCAGGTACAGCTGGCCATTGGGGCCCACCACCACGGTTTTGAGGCCATCGGGGCTGACATCGCTATCGGCTAACGTGCATT
>NZ_KE148536.1:0-4583 GCF_000410635.1 Comamonas sp. B-9 | reverse complement strand
GGGGCTGACATCGCTATCGGCTACCGTGCATTTGAAACCTGTGCCCTTGATCAGGGAGACCTGGCCTACCCGATAGTCGCTGGCGCTGCCCCGGCCCGTGTCTTCGCAGTAGTCCTTGGCGCGCTTGAGCTCGGTGGCTTCCGTTTGGTCTTTGTAGTTGGTGGAGCCAGCCGCAAAGCGTGCCAGATTTGGTTGCTTGCGCGCCAGGTGGTAGTAAATCTGGTCGTAGCCCACCGAAGGCTGGGTGGGGTGCAGGTCCCGCAGTTGGACGGCCATCACCTCTCCCGTTTGGCGGGTAAAGTTGTCGGACACCACCACGTCAATCGCACAAGACTGGCCTGCCGCCAAGGTCAGGTCGTTGCGGCAGGCGGGCACCTGGCTGTCATCGCTGGAGGTAAACAAACGCGTGCTGGCGTTGCCGTTTTGGATGCTCAAACCCTGCAGGCGCACTGGCTGCTGGGTGGTGTTGCGTACCAATACCCGCTCGCTGAAATCCCGGTCCAAACTGATTTTGGCCGGGCTGGTTTGCAAGTCCAGCGTGCGTTGCACTGCTTCGGCCTGGGTGCTGTCTGTCTGGCCGAAGCCCACCACGGCAAGCATCGCCAGCACGGGCAGGCTCAACCAATGGCCTGCGCCTTTGCGCTTGCCCAGCAGCAGCACCAAGCCAATGGCCAGCACGCTCAACAACACGGCCAGTGGGCCCAGTGGCACGGGCGTGGCTGCGGCAGCGCCTGGGGCCAGGATGGCCACAAACTCCACCACCAGCGAAGCGGTTGTTGGTTGGGCATAGACGGGAGAAGCAGTGGCTGCGCTAAGCGCCAGCGTGGCAGTCGGCAAGAGTAGACGGTGCATAAACAGGGGGAGAGGTAACAAAATGCTAGGCCGCCACCCTAAGGCGTTTATTTGACAGCATCGTGACAAGACCGGCCATAGCCATCTGTTTTGCGATGCATGCAAGGGGCAGGCCTGATATCAGCCAGGCATATGGCCGCCATAAAAAACCAGCATTTGATTTATGGCTGTAGCACCTCAATTGCAGGCGATGGACGGCCGGGATACAGCCCTGTGCGAGCCAGCGACCTCCCGCCTTGCAGATGTGAAAGCGATCTGCGGGCGGCAGGTCCAGCGGCCGCTCCATCCCTTCTTTTTTCCTCAGCCCAAGCATTGCCATGTCAGCCCTGTTTACCCCCTTTACCCTCAAAGACGTCACCCTGCGCAACCGCATTGCCGTGCCCCCGATGTGCCAGTACAGCGCCACCGATGGCTTTACCAACGAATGGCACCAGGTGCACTACCCCTCGATCGCCCGGGGCGGCGCGGGCTTGGTGATTGTTGAAGCCACCGGCGTGTCGGCAGACGGCCGCATCAGCCCTGCCTGCCTGGGCCTCTGGGATGACGCCCATGTGCCCGGCCTGGCGCGCATTGCCGCCGGCATCGAGGCCGCAGGCGCCGTGCCCGGCATCCAGATCGCGCACGCCGGCCGCAAGGCCAGCGCCAACAGCCCTTGGGAAGGCGACGACCATATCCCCGAGAGCGACCCGCGCGCCTGGCAAACCATTGCCCCTTCGGCCATCGCCTTTGGTGGCGACCTGGGCCGCGTGCCCCGTGAGATGACCCTGGCCGATATCGAACGCGTCAAAGCCGACTTTGTCGCCGCCGCCCGCCGCGCGCTGGCTGCGGGCTTCAAATGGCTGGAGCTGCACTTTGCCCATGGCTACCTGGCCCAGAGCTTT
The DNA here is from genome assembly GCF_000410635.1 of Comamonas sp. B-9. NCBI lineage: Bacteria > Pseudomonadati > Pseudomonadota > Betaproteobacteria > Burkholderiales > Comamonadaceae > Comamonas > Comamonas sp. B-9. The sequence goes on along the minus strand of NZ_KE148536.1, from coordinate 2,850 downwards.
TTCTCGGCCCACTCCAACCAGCGCCAGGACGCCTATGGCGGCAGCTTTGACAACCGCGCCCGCTTTGCGCTGGAAACCCTGGCCGCCGTGCGCGAAGTCTGGCCCGAGAACCTGCCACTGACCGCCCGCTTTGGCGTCATTGAATACGATGGCCGCGATGAAGAAACCCTGGCCGAATCCATCGAGCTGGTGCGCCGCATGCGCGAAGGGGGCCTCGACCTGCTCAATGTCAGCGTGAACTTTGTCATCCCCGGGGTGCAGATCCCCTGGGGCGAGCCCGCCTTCCTGGCCCCGATTGCCCAGCGCGTCAGCCGCGAAGCGGGCCTGCCCGTCGCATCGAGCTGGGGCATTGACGACCCCGAGTTGGCCGAGCGCGTCGTAGCCGAAGGCCAGATGGCGCTGGTGATGATGGGCCGCTCGATGCTGGCCAACCCGCACTACCCCTACACGCTGGCCCAGCAGCTCAAGGCAGCCCAGCCGGACTGGGTGCTGCCTGCCCCTTACGCGCACTGGCTGGAGCGCTACCGTGGTGCGGGCAAGCAGGCGGCGGTGGCCTGAGCCTTCCCCCGCGTTCTAAGGGACCCACCCGAGACCTCGGGCCGGTCCTTTTTTGCTTTAAAACCGGTACCGCGCCGTCAGCATCACATTGCGCGGATCGCCAAAGAAGTTGGGGCCGTTGTCTGCGCCGATGGAGCTGTAGTAGTAGCGGTCGAATAGGTTGTTGATGTTCAGGTTCAGATCCAGCTGGCGGTTGACGGTGTAGCCCAGGCGCAGGCCGGCGATGGCAAAGCCGCCCTGGTGCACGCCCCAGGGGCTGTCGGTCTTGCTTTGCACCTCCAGCGATCCGCCCACGCTCCAGCGCTGCCAGTCGCCTGGCAGGCGGTAGTTGGTGGCCAGCTTGACGAGGGTTCGCGGAATATTGGAGGCATAGCGCTCGCCCATGGTGTAAGTGCCAGCAGGGTCATAGGCCGATGCCGGGCTGCGCCGCTTGGCCGAGGCATAGGTGTAGCTGGCGGCCAGCCGCCAGCCGGGCTGCAGCTCGCCGCTCAGCTCCAGCTCCACACCACGGCTGCGCACTTTGCCGGCAGACTGGTAGCAGCTGGTGGCGCGACCTCCACAGGCCGATGCCGGCAAGGCATCGGGCAGGTTGTCCAGATCGATCTGGAAGATCGCAGCGCTGGCATTGAGCTTGCCGTCCAGGTATTCGCCCTTGATGCCCAGCTCGAAGTTGGTGCCGGTCTGCGGCGGCGGGCTGCCGCCATCGGCGCTTTCGTAGCTTTGCGGGTTGAAGATGCGTGTGCCACTGGCATAGACCGAGTACTGGTCATTGAGCGTGTAGACCAGACCCGCATAGGGCGTGAACTTGCGCGTTGCCTTGTCGTGCGTGACGCCATAGGGCGTATCGCCGTCGTACTGAGCCTGGTCACGCTCGAACCAGTCCAGACGTGCACCCAGAATCAGCTTGGTGGCATCGCCAAGCGCCAGGCGGTTCATGCCGTAGAGGCTGGTCTGGTCCATCTCGGCTTTGCGCGCCCACAGGCCAAACTCGCCAATCGTGGGTTTGGGAATGCTGCCCGGGTCCCAGCTGAGCGGGTTGAACGTGCCCAGCGTGAAGTTGCCATTGATCGTGGCGCCGCCGCCCACATCGTTCCAGCGGCTGCGGCGGTGGCTGGCGCCCAGGACCAGGTCATGCGCGCGGCCCCAGGCATTGAACTGGCCCGAGAGCTGGGCATCGATGCTGCGCTGGGTACGGTCGTAGTCATAGCCACCACCACCCAGACCGAACTGGGTCTGGCCATTGCTGTCCAGTACCGGCGTGCGCAGGTAGGTGCCCAGCATGTGCATCTCGCTGTTGATGGCCGACGCAGCCAAGCGCGCCTTCCAGCCATTGTCCAGGCGGTGCTCCAGATCGGCAAACACCGTCTTGCTGCGCTTGTCCCAGAAGGACCAGCTGGGGCTCATGCGGGTCGAGCGCGACAGCGGCAAAAAGCTGCCGTCGGGGTTGGTGCCCAGGCCGTTCCAGTCCACGCCGGGGTTGTCTTCGTCGCTGAAGGAGCCGCCCACGGTCAAGGTGGTGGAGGCCGTCAGGTCGGCTTCGACAATGCCATAGACCAGGCTGCGCTTGTTCTTGGTGTCCTCGATGAAGGAGCCCTTGTCCTGGCGGCTGACCACGGTGCGGCCGCGCAAGGTGCCTGCCTCGTTCAAGGGGCCGCCCACGTCGAGGGATGCCGTGTAGTTGTTCCAGCTGCCGGCGCTGGCGGTGACATTGCCCTCAAAGCTGCGGCCCGGGCGCTTGCGCACCAGGTTGATCGAGCCGCCCGGCGTGCCTGCGCCCTCGGTCAAGCCGGCTGCGCCGCGCATGATCTCGGCCCGGTCGTACATGGACAGTGCGCCGGTGGACAGCGCCGCCTCCTCATACTCGATCGGCAGGCCATCGACCAGCAGGTTGTTGATCTCAAAGCCGCGCGACGAAAAGCGGTAGCGCTCGCCGCCCCACTTGACCACCGACAGACCCGGCGCCGCCTGCGCAATATCCGCCAGCGAGACCAGGCCCCGGTCTTCGATCTGCTGGCTGGTGATGACGGACACGGACTGCGGTGTCTCGCGCGGCGACAGCGCCAGCGGCGTGGCCGTGCGCATCTGCTGTGTGGTGTAGCTGCCCGTGCCTTCGGTGGCGCCACTGCGGTCAAGCGGCGCGCTGACCTTGACTTCGGGCAGGGTCAGCGCTCTGTCCGCGCCATCGGCGGGTCGGGCTGTGGCGGCGGGGGCCGGTGCAGCCCGCAAGGTATAGACACCGGCAGCGCGCGCCGCTACCGGCTCCAGGCCCGTACCGGCCAAGAGGCGGGCCAG
>NZ_KE148535.1:7428-11598 GCF_000410635.1 Comamonas sp. B-9 | reverse complement strand
CCCGGCCCGAGGCAGCGACTGGCGCGCCCACGCCCGAGGGCCTGGCCCGCACCGTGGCCGCGCTGATGCCCGAGGGCGCCATCGTCTCGGACGAGAGCATTTCCTACGGCCGGGGCTTTTACCCGCACACCCATGCCGCGCCGGCGCATGACTGGCTGCACCTGGCTGGCGGCGCGATTGGCGATGGCATGCCGGTGGCGACCGGTGCGGCCATTGGTGCGGGCAAGCAGCGCCGGGTGATCAATCTGCAGGCCGATGGCTCTGCGATGTATTCGTTGCAATCGCTGTGGACGCAGGCGCGCGAGCAGCTGCCTGTCACCACCATCGTGCTGAACAACAGCCGCTACAACATCCTGATTGGCGAATACAAGGGCGTGGGCGCCACGCCGGGCGCCACCGCCATGCAGATGCTGGACCTGGGCAACCCCTCGATTGGCTGGGTGAAGCTGGCCGAAGGCATGGGCGTGGAAGCGGCGCGCGCCACGACCATGGAGGAGTGCGCCCGGCTGATGCAGGCCAGTTTTGCTAAATCCGGCCCCTTCTTGATTGAACTGATAATTTAATAGATTCTGAACATACAGGTTTGGAAGTCACCTACACTGCTGCCTGACCATGCTCCAACGCCTGCGCAGCCGCCCCCGCTTCTCCGCCGTCATCACGGCGGTTTTTGCGTTGCTGCTGCTCGTGGCATCGCTGGCAGGTGTGCAGGTGCGCGTGCTGGCGCAGCCCATTGCGGCCGTGCTGGCGGCCGATGTCTGCAGCGTCAATGCACCGGCGCTGGATGTGGCGCTGGCCCATGCCGACCACCTGGCAGCGGATGATCTTCTGCCGGATGGCAGCGACAGCCACAGCGCGCACAGCGCCCATGGCGCCGATTGCGTGCTGTGTATTGCGATGGCACTGCCACTGGCCTTTGCCGCCGATGTGCACCGGCCAGCGGCCCCTGCCTTCCACCCGCAGTGGCAGGCCCAGTCGGCTCACTACCCCGAAACGCCGGGCGCGCCACTGCCCGCGCGCGGCCCGCCTCCCGTCCTTGTCTAACGCACTTATGCCGCAGTGATGCTGCCGCTGCTCTCCGCGCCCATCGCGCGGGGAGGGCGGCCGCGCAGCCTCTGCAACCCATGGGCCTCTTCGTCATGTCTGCTTTAGCCGCCTTCGCTGCGGCCGGCTGGGCATGGCTGCGTGCGCCCCCACCACATTGATGCAAGCCGCTGCGCCCAGCAGCGCTTGCTGCGAGAGACATTGATGACTTCCTACTTTTTGGAGGCAGCGCCGGGCCTGCGCCTGCCTGCGCCGCCGCGCGCCCGCTTGCAGCGTCCGCAGATGGCGCTATCCGCACTGGTCTTGGCCACCAGCTCTGCCTGGGGACAAAGCCCTGCTGCACCGTCGCTACCTGCGGCCAGCGTGCCGGAGATCAGCCTGCAGGAGACCGTCGTAACCGCAGTGCATGAGCATTCGCCGCTGCAGGTGGTGGCTGATCCCAAGCAGCCGCGCCAACCGGTGCCGGCGAGTGATGCGGCCGACTACCTCAAAAGCATTCCGGGCTTCTCGGCGATCCGCAGTGGCGGCTCCAACAGCGACCCGGTGTTCCGGGGCCAGTTTGGCTCGCGCCTGCCGATATTGACCAATGGGCAGACCTTGTTGGGCGCCTGCCCGGCGCGCATGGATTCGCCCAGCTCCTATATCTCGCCCGAGACCTACGATGTGCTGACGGTGGTCAAGGGCCCGCAGACGGTGATCTGGGGGCCGGGCGCATCGGCCGGGGTGGTGCGCTTTGACCGCGAACGGCCTGAACTGGACAGCAGCCAGGTGCGGCTGTCTGCCAGCCTGCAAGGCGGCACCGCAGCGCGCAGCGACCAGAACATCGACCTGCTGGCCGGCAATGCCGCGTATTACCTGCGCCTCACCGCCAACCATTCGCAAAGCAAGGACTACCGCGACGGCGATGGCCAGCGCGTGCCCTCGCACTGGGACAAATGGAACACCGATGTCGCCATTGGCTGGACGCCCGATGCCAACACCTGGCTGGAGCTGAGCGCCGGCCAAGGCGATGGCGAGGCTCGCTATGGCGGCCGGGGCATGGATGGCACCCAGTTCAAGCGCGAAAGCTATGGCCTGCGGCTGGAGAAAAAGAACCTGGGCGAGCGTCTAACCAAGCTGGAAGCGCAGCTCTATTACCACCGCGCCGACCATGTGATGGACAACTTCAGCCTGCGGCCCTTTGTGCCGGAAGGCGGCATGTCCATGCCGATGGCGGCCAATGTGCGGCGCACCACCACCGGCATGCGCGTGGCCACCACCTGGCAACTGGGCCCGCACACCGAAGCGGTGCTGGGCGTGGATGCCATGGGCAGCCCGCATGACAGCCGGTCGGGCACGGAGATGCAGTCCTACCGCAGCAAGCCTTGGGCGCGGGATGCCAAGTTCAGCAACCAGGGCCTGTTTGCGCAGGCCACGCAGCACCTGGGCAGTGAGGACAAGCTCGTCGCCGGCCTGCGGCTGGACCGGGCACAGGCCTGGCGCACCCCCAGCGACAGCGGCATGGGCGGCATGGAGGGCATGGGCGATATGGGCACGATGGGTGGCATGCAGGCCATGGCCGGCATGGATGCCAGCATGGCCGCCACGGCCCGCAACCACCGCGAGCGCAGCGCCATGCCCAGTGGCTTTCTGCGCTGGGAGCGTGCCCGCGCCGATGGCAGCACGCTTTACGCCGGTATCGGCCATGTGCAGCGCTTTCCGGATTACTGGGAGCTGATATCGCCGAGCAACAGCGCAGCCGACAAGGGCGATGCCTTCAACCACCTGCAGCCGGAGAAAATCACCCAGATCGATGTGGGTGCAAGCTGGAAGGGCGCAGACTGGTTGCTCTGGACCTCCGCCTATGTCGGCCAGGTGCAGGACTATCTGCTGTTTGACTATGCCGGCATGGCCGCCAACGTGCGCAATGTGCAGGCGCGCACCGCTGGTGCCGAGCTGGGTGGCAGCTACCAACTGACCCCCGGCCTGACCGCCCAGGCCACCATGGCCTACAGCTGGGCCCGCAACCGCAGCGATGGCAAGCCCTTGCCACAGGTGCCCCCGCTGGAGGCCAAGCTGGGCCTGGACTACCGACAAGGTCCCTGGAGCGCTGGCGCGCTGTGGCGCCTGGTTGCCGCGCAGCACCGCTATGCCATGGGCCAGGGCAATGTCGTGGGCCAGGATCTGGGGCCCAGTGCTGGGTTTGGGGTGTTGTCGCTCAATGCCGGCTACAAGATCAGCGAGCAGCTGCGCCTGACTGCCGGTATCGACAATGTCTTTGGCAAGACCTATGCCGAGCACCTGAACCTGGCTGGCAATGCGGGCTTTGGCTTCCCTGGCGGGGTGCGCATCAACGAGCCGGGGCGTACCTTGTGGCTGCGGGGCGACTTCAAGTTCTGATGCAGGCCCGCGCCGCTGTCAGATAGGTTCTGGTGGCGGCGCGCGGATTTGTACCTCTTACAGCGGCACGCGCAAGAAAAGCACAATCACGACACCCAGCGCCAGGTTCAGCGCGACGAGCTGGCGGATCTGGCCCAGGGCCTTGCCGCCTGCGGGCCAGTCCTTGGCGTTGACGGCCTGGTCCAGCCGCTTGAACAGCGCAAACCGGATATGGCCAAACACGGCCATCATCGCCAGGCCCAGCACGGCCATCACCATCCAGGAGACGGGCATGCTGAACTTGGCACCGGCCTGCGCGGCCATGGAATGGACCAGGCCCATCATCGCGATGCCCGACAGCAGCACGGCGGCGATGATGACCAGCACCACGGCAAAAAAGCGCTGGAGCACATCGCGCATCAGCATCAGGCGCTGGGGCGGCTCCAGCTGTTGCAGGGCGGGGCGCAGAAAGAAATGCGCAAAGGCCATGCCGCCCAGCCAGACGATGATGGACAGCAGGTGCACGGTTTTGAGAATGACGTAGAGCATCGGGGGCGCCGTTTTATGGTGTGGGGATGCGCTATGGTACGCGCCAAGCCGCCCTGGCTGGGGATGCGGGCCTGCTTTAAAAAATACCCATGCTTAGACCTGCGGCCATGGCTTCGCCCAGCTCGCGGCAGCGCTGCAGATCGTCTGCACCAATCTGCTTGGTCGCCGCAATGGCCTCGGGCGTTTGGGCATGGGTGCAGACAAGCAGCGGCTCTGCGATGG
>NZ_KE148535.1:0-7418 GCF_000410635.1 Comamonas sp. B-9 | reverse complement strand
CGGCGGCTCTGCGATGGGCTTGACCCGCCAGCCAGTGGCGATGCGGGCGATTTGGCGCGCCGCGTTGCTGCCATCACTACCGGCGCAAATCAAGCTGGCATAGGGGCGGCCCTGGATGCGGTCCAGCGCCGGGTAGTAGCAGCGGTCAAAAAAGTCCTTCATCAGCCCGCTGATCGATGCCAGGTTCTCGGGGCAGACAAACAGGTAGCCGCTGGCGGCCAGTACGTCGGCCGGGCCGGCATCGGGTGCGCAGAGCAGGCGTACGTGCACACCTGCCTGGCTGGCGGCCGCCGCGCGCGCGGCCTCGGCCATCTGGCGGCTGCCGTCCGTGTGGCTGTGGTAGACGATCAGGAGTTGGGCGCTGTCCATGGCCGCAAGCATAGTGGCAAAGGCGGCTGTCATGTGCAGGACGCGGGGCCATGCCACGCGCTGCGCTGCATGCTAGATTGGCTGATCGCTACCGAGGCTTGGCCACAAGGCATACCACCATGAACGACCTGTTTGAACGCATTTCCACCAGCTTCCATGCCCAAGGGCTGATGCAGACCCTGGGCGCGAGCCTGCTGTCCGTGCAGCCGGGGGAGGTGCAGATTGCGCTGCCCTACCAAAAGGCGCTGTCGCAGCAGCATGGCTTTTTGCATGCCGGCGCCGTCAGCAGCGTGGTGGACAGTGCGGCGGGCTATGCGGCGCTGACGGTGGCAGCCGAGGGCTATGAGGTGGTCACGGCGGAGTTCAAGATCAACCTGATGCGGCCCGCGATTGGCGAGCGCTTTATCGCCATTGGCAAGGTGGTGAACGCCGGCAAGCTGCTGACGGTGTGCAGCGGCGAGGTGCTGGCCTATGGGGCAGATGCGACAGCAGCGCCCAAGGTGGTGGCGCTGCTGCAGGCGACGATTGTCAATGTGAAGTACTGAGGCCGCCCACCAGCCCACCAGCCAGCCAGCAAGGCCCTGGCGGGCCGCGGGTGGGGCCTCAGTCTGCGCTCAATCCTGCCACTGGAACAGCGGCGGCTGCTTGCCGACAAAGCGGGCAATGGCCTCCTGGTGGAAGGCGCTTTCGCGGCACAGCGTCTGGGCCAGTGCTTCTTGCTGGTAGATCTCGTCGCGCTGGGTCTCAAAGGCGCGGTTCATCACGCGTTTGGTGTAGCCCATGGCCTCGGTCGGGGCGCTGGCAAAGCGCTCGGCAAAGGCCAGCGCGTCGGCCAGCACGTCTTCGCTGCCGATCTTGTAGACCATGCCCATCTGCTGCGCCTCAGGCGCTGCTACGACCCGTGCGGTAAAGGCCAGCTCCTTGGCCGCTTGCAGGCCGACCAGGCGCGGCAGCAAATACATGCCGGCCAGGTCAGGCACAAAGCCGATCTTGGCAAACACACAGCAGAACTTGGCAGAGGGCGCTGCCAGCACAAAATCACCCGCCAGCGCCAACGACAGGCCGGCGCCAAAGGCGCTGCCTTGCACGGCAGTGATGACGGGCTTTTCCATATCCAGCAATTCATCAAACCAGCGGTGCAGGCCCAGCATGCGGTTGCGGCTGTCAAACACATCCTGCTTGCCGGCCACCGCGGCCTGCATGCTCTTGATATCGCCACCGGCGCAGAAATGGCCGCCGGCCCCCGTCAGCACCACGGCCTTGATGGCGCGGTCATCGCGCACCTGTGGGATCAGGCGGCTGAAGTCCTCGCGCATCTGCTCGTCGAGCGCATTGCGGGCCTGGGGGCGGTTCATCGTCAGCACGGCGGTGGTGCCATGCATGCTCAGGGTCAGGGCGGTCATATCAGTCGGTTTTCAACAATAAAACGGTACGGCGGGCCAGCGGCGGGAGCGCGGGTTATTCGGCGCGGATGCCCAGTTTCTGGGCCACCGGTATCCAGCGTTCGCGCTCCGAGGCCACAAACTGCCCCCATTCTGCGGTGCTGGCCGCAATCGGCTGCGCACCTATGCGACGCAGGCGCTCTTGCACATCGGGCTTGGCGAGGGACTGGTTGATGGCGCGGGCCATGCGCGCCACGGCGTCGGCCGGTGTGCCACTGCGGGCCATCACGCCAAACCAGGCGCTGGCCTCGGTATCGCCAAAGCCCAGTTCGGCCAGGGTGGGCACCTGGGGCAGTGCTGCAAAGCGCTGCTTGTCCAATATCGCCAGCGGCACAATGCGCCCGCCAATGGCCTGCTGCATGCAGGAGGGCAGGGCGTCGAACATGATGTCGACATTGCCGCCCATCATGCTGGTGATGGCCGGTGCACTGCCGGAGAACGGCACATGAGTGACCTGGAAGCCCATGCGCTCGCTGGCATATTCGCCCGCCAGATGGGTGATGTTGCCGCTGCCGGCCGAGCCCATGCTGAGCGTCTTGCCCTGGCGCTGTGCCTGCTGGGCGAGCGTGATCAGCGCGCGCAAGTCGCTGGCGCCCAGGTCCTTGCGGGTGACCAGCAGCAATGGCGCCTTGCCCAGGCCCGCGACGGGCACAAAATCCTTGACCGGGTCATAGCTCATCTTGGCGTAGATGGCGCTGTTGATGACCAGCGGCGCATTGGAGCCGACAAAGAAGGTGAGCCCATCGGCGGGGGCGCGCAATGCCGTCTCGGCCGCAATCATGCCGGCTGCCCCGGCCTTGTTCTCGATGACGATGGGCTGGCCCGTGCTCTGGCCCACATCCTGGGCCACGATGCGCGTGATCTGGTCGGCGGCGCCGCCCGCAGGGTAGGGAACGACCCAGCGCAAGGGGGCATCGGCCGCGCGTGCCAGCCAGGGGCTGGCCAGGCTGGCGGCTGCGCTCCATTGCACAAGACGGTGGTGGAACTGGCGTCGGGATACGGGCATCAACTGTCTCCTAGGCAGCATCTAGTTATCGGCATGTGGGGCGCTGCCTGCCCCAGCATCCATGCAGGCTAGGGCCGTTTTTGGGTAGCGTCCAATACCAAATTGCACTCAGCTGATATGCAGGTGCATGCGGGCTTTAACCGTATGCTCTGGCTCATTCGGCGCACAGCGCTGACCACATCGAGACCTACCCGGAACCAGGAGCCCCTTCCATGACTGCATTTTTGAAGTACGAACAGCAAGGCCATGTCGTTACCCTGACGATGAGCCAGCCCGAGCGCCGCAATCCGCTGACCGGCAACACGGCGGTGGCTGAGATCCTGGCCGCCTGCGAGACCATTGCGGCCGACAGCAACGTGCGGGCGGTCATCCTGACGGGCGAGGGCCCCGCGTTTTCGTCGGGCGGTGATATCAAGACCATGCAGCAGCAGTCCTTTGGCGATGTCGATGGCATGCGCATCCGCGATGACTACCGCCGCGGCATCCAGCGCCTGCCGCTGGCGCTGTTCAACTTGGAAGTACCCACCATCGCGGCGATCAATGGTGCGGCAGTAGGCGCGGGCCTGGACCTGGCTTGCATGTGCGACCTGCGCGTGGCCTCGGACAAGGCCAAGTTTGCCGAGAGCTTTGTGAAGATGGGCATCATCCCCGGCGATGGCGGCGCCTGGCTGCTGCCCCGGGTGATTGGCATGGCGCGTGCGGCCGAGCTGTCGCTGACCGGCCGCATGATCGATGCGGCCACCGCCTTGCAGTGGGGCCTCGTGTCGCAGGTGGTGCCGGCCGAGGAACTGCTGAACGCCGCCAACGCCCTGGCCAGCGAGATTGCCGCCAACCCGCCCCAGGTCACCCGCATGACCAAGAAGCTGATGCGTGAAGGCATGCACCAAAGCCTGTCTTCGCTGCTGGAGCTGTCAGCCGCCTACCAGGCGCTGGCCCACCAGACGGCCGACCACCGTGAAGCCGTGAGCGCCTTCCTTGAAAAGCGCACCCCTGAGTTCAAGGGATAACGCAGCGTTCTTCCCCCTAGCCAAAGGCTTGTTGAATCTGACGGGCCAGCTGAAAGGCCTGCGCCTCGCTCGTGATATTGGCAAAGCCCATCAACAGGCCTTGGCGCGGCGCGGCATCAATATACCAGCGCGACAGCGGGTGCATGGCCAGGCCTAGCGCGCGGGCGCGCTGGGCCACGAGGCTGTCGTTGTCGCCGTCCTGGATCTGGCCGAGCAAGTGCAGACCGCCGGGCTGCAAGTCAATGCGCAGGCGATCGCCCAGCACTTGCTGAAAACTGCGCTGTGCGACTGCGCGGCGCTCGGCATACAAGAGCCGCATCTTCTTGAGGTGGCGGGCAAAGTGGCCCTGGGCCATGAAGTCGGCCACGCTGGCCTGCAGCAGGTAGGGGCAACCGGCATTGAGGTTGGAGCTGACGGCCTGAAAGCGGGGCACGACTTCGAGCGGCACCACGGCGTAGGCCAGGCGCAGACCGGGAAACATCACCTTGCTGAAGGTGCCGGCGTAGATCACGCGGTCCTGCCGGTCCAGGCTTTTGAGGGCGGGCAGGGGCCGGCCCTGGTAGCGGAACTCGCTGTCATAGTCGTCTTCGATGATCCAGCTGCCGGCTTCGTGCGCCCATTCGAGCAGCGCCATGCGCCGCTCCAGCGACAAGGTCACGCCCAGCGGGCTTTGGTGCGAAGGCGTCACCATCGCAAAACGCGCATAGGGGCTCAGCTGCCGGCCCGCATCCACCTGCAGGCCCTGGGCATCGACGGGCACTGGCACGATCTGCACGGCGGCATTTTGCAAAAACGGCCGCGCCAGGATATAGCCCGGGTCCTCGAACCAGAACGCATCGCCAGGGCTGGCCAGGCTGCGCAGGCTCAGCTCCAGGGTGTTGCGCAGGCCGGTGGTGACAAAGACCTGCTCGGGCACGCAGGTCACGCCGCGCGACACCGCCAGGTAGGCCGCTATGCGCTGGCGCAACTCCTCATCGCCTTGCGGGTTGGGGTAGGCGAGGCGGAAGGGCTCGCTGCTGCGCAGGCGGTGGGTGACCAGCCGGTTCCAGACCTTGCGCGGAAAGGCATCGATCGCTGGCAGGCCCAGCTGCAAGGGGCGCGGCTGCAGGCCGTCGTGGTCTACGATATCGGCGGCTGGTGGCTGGGCCATGGCTTGCGGCGCCGGGGCCGTGGCAGCCGGGGGCAGGCTCGGGGAGATGACGGTGCCCGCCGCCCCGCGTACCTGGAAATAGCCTTCATCGGCCAGGATGCGGTAGGCCAGATCGACGGTGCCGCGCGCCAGGTTCAGCTCGGTGGCCAGCGCCCGCGACGCAGGCACCCGGTCGCCGGCGCGCAGATGGCCTTGCGCAATGGCGGTCTTGAAGCGCTGGCAGATCTGCAGGTACATGGGCAGCTGCAGGCTGCGGTCGATCTGCAGCTGCAGCGCTGGCACAGGGCGGGAATTGGAAGGGTCAGACATCATGGCCTAGTCATTTTTGCATTTCTTGGCTCTTTTGGCTTGGCCAAGACCATCGCATACTGGCTACCAGCAACGGAATTCACCGACGCAACCCTGGATGGAGATAGCTATGCAAACCCGACTCGACTTCTACACCGCCGACCCCGCCATCATGAAGGCCCTGATGGGCGTGGAAAACCAGATTGCCAAGGGCAGCCTGGACATTCTGCTCAAGGAACTGGTGCGCCTGCGCGCCTCGCAGATCAATGGCTGCGCCTTCTGCCTGGACATGCATGTGACCGATGCCGTAAAGGCCGGCGAATCCAGCCGCCGCCTGGCCACCGTGGCCGCCTGGCGCGAGACGCCTTTCTTCAGCGACCGTGAGCGTGCTGCGCTGGAATGGACCGAGGCGCTGACGCTTGTCTCGCACGACCATGTGCCCGACGCCGTCTGGGACGCTGTGCGCCCCCACTTCACGGATGCCGAGCTGATGGAGCTGACCGCCGTGATCACCTCGATCAACAGCTGGAACCGCTTTGCGATTGCCTTTCGCAAGATGCCCGTTTAACCAACGCCATCGACGCGCGGCAAAGGCAGCAACGGTGGCACAAGGCCGCTTATGAAAGTCCTTGTACTGGGCGGCTGTGCGCTGCTGGGTGCCAAAGTGGTCAGCAACCTGCGGCAACTGGGCTACCCGGTGGTCGCCGATGTGGACCCCAGGCTGCCAGCTGCGCTGCATGGCGCCCAGGTGCTGATCGATGTGCGCGATCCACCTGTGATGGAGACGGCCGATGCGCTGGATGGCTGGGCGAGCGCATGCCGCCAGCTGAATGCTGCCATTGCCGCTGCAGCAGTGGCGCACCATATTGCGCTGTCGGCCTTGGGGGTGCAGCGCTTGCAGCACAGCGGCTACTACCAGGCGCTGGCGCTGCGAGAGCAGCTGATCCAGGCCGGCAGCACGCCCTACACCGTGCTGCGTGCCGCACCCCTGTACGAAAGGCTGGCGCAGCTGGCACAGGGCGGCGCAGCCGGAACTGCGCTGACCATGCCCCTAGCGCGTATGCAGGCGATGGCCGCAGAGGACCTGGCGATGCTGGTGGCCGATGCCGCGCTGGCGCAGCCGCTGGATGGCTGCATGGAGGTGGCCGGGCCCCAGAAGATGGCGATGGCCGACTGGATGCAGCACTACCTGCGCTTGCAAGGTGATCCGCGTACGGTGCAGGGCGATGCCGTTATGCCTTACCGGGGTGCGCTGCTGGACGATGACTGCCTGGTCCCCACAGGGCCTGCCCGTCTGGGACGGACCACGCTGGCGGCCTGGGTCTGTAAATGCGGGGCGGCTTGATGCCCCAGGCATTGGCTGGACACCGGGGTGTGATTATATTCAAACGATTGGACGACTGATGACCCGTACCTTGCTCTTGAACTGTGGCCCCCATGGCCAGGCCAGCCATGGCTACCAACTGGCGACCGATATGCTGGGCGAGCTGGGCCTAGCGCAGCAGCCGCTGCTGGAGCGCGATCTGGTGGCGACACCGATACCGCCGATCAGCCGCGACTATGCACTGGCAATCACCGCCAATGCCAGCGCAGATGCACCCGCGCTGGCCTGGTCGGAAACGCTGATCAAGGAGCTGGAAGACAGCGATCTGCTGATGATTCTGACCCCCATGCACAACTTTGCCGTGCCGGCCACGCTCAAGCTCTGGCTGGACCATGTGATCCGTATCCACCGCAGCTTTGCATCCACGCCCGAAGGCAAGATTGGTTTGATGAAGGACCGTCCTAGCTTGGTATTGGTGAGTTCCGGCGGCTTCCATACGGGGCCCCGTGCCAAGCAGGAAGACTTTTTGACGCCTTATCTGCGCTATGCGCTGGCCTCCATTGGCATCCGCAATGTGCATTTTGTGTTGCTGCAAGGCCTGGTATTTGGGCCTGATGCGGTAGCTGCTGCAGTGGATGGCGCCAGAGATGCGTTGCGTGAGCAGCTGGCCCCATTCAAGCAGCAGGCGCTGGAGGCTTTGGCTACTGCGCGCTAACAGGACGGGTGGCTGGCGCAAGTGGGCAGCAGACAGCGATGGCTGGCAGCGCGGGCTGCCGAGCACGCGGGCCTTGCGCCACCACGGCCTGGTCTGGCCTGGGCGTCAGGAAGGGGG
>NZ_KE148534.1:16272-29005 GCF_000410635.1 Comamonas sp. B-9 | reverse complement strand
CCTGCATCGCTTGCAGCGCGCCCACGGCCGATTGGCTCTTACCCACGAGGTCAGCCAGCACGGCCTCGTCATCCTTGAGGTTCTGCGAGGCCTGGGCCTGCATCTGCATCGCGGTCTGCAGGCTGGTGAGCGTGTTCTTCCAGCGTTCCTGCGTGTCCCGGTACATCTGGTCGCCGCTCACGGTGGCAGCGTACTGCTCGGGATACAGGCGCTTGAACTCCTTGTCCATGTTCGTCACGTCGTAGGCCAGGCCCTTGGCCTGGTCGATCAGCCGCTGGGTCAACGCCAGGTTGGCGCGCAACTGACCGACCACGCTGGATGGCAAGCTCGCCAGGTTGCGCGCCTGGTTCTCCAACATCTTGGCCTCGTTCTGCAACTGCTTGATCTGGTTGTAGAGCTGCTGCAGCGTCTGGATGGCCGTCAGCATGTTCTGCACGAAGTTGGACGGATCGAACACGATGAGGGCCGCCGCGGGCTGGGCGAACATCAGGGAGCCGGTCAGGACGGCGGCGATTGCGGCGGGAAGGATGCGGGTTTTCATGGTGAGTTCTCCTGCGGGTGG
Organism: Comamonas sp. B-9; assembly: GCF_000410635.1. Classification (NCBI taxonomy): domain Bacteria; kingdom Pseudomonadati; phylum Pseudomonadota; class Betaproteobacteria; order Burkholderiales; family Comamonadaceae; genus Comamonas; species Comamonas sp. B-9. The sequence goes on along the minus strand of NZ_KE148534.1, from coordinate 28,443 downwards.
GAAGGAAACGAGGACAGCAGTTCGGCGGCCCAATGCAGGCCGCGATGGCGCAGCCAGGTGGCCGCGAACGGGGTGGAAGCGGAAGATGTGGAGGTGGTGGCGGCAGCGAGCACCGCGTCGATGTCGCGCTGGTCTTGCGGCGTGGACGCACCCGCGAAGGCCAAGGTCGCGGCGCCCAGGTCGAGGTCGAACAGGCGATTGCCGAGACGCGACTGGTAGTAGTAGTCCCGCTTGGGCTGTGCAGTCGCCACGATCTCGATCTGGCGGCTGTTGAGCCCGAAGCCTTCGTAGATCGTGCGAATCTGCGGCTCGGTCGCCTGCGGGTTGGGCAGGAAGATGCGGCTCGCGCAGCTCTCGATGATGGCCGGCGCGATGCTCGAATCCTTGATGTCCGCCAGGCTCTGCGTGGCAAAGATGACGCTGACGTTCTTCTTCCTGAGCGTCTTGAGCCACTGGCGGATGTGCGCCGCAAACACCGGGTCATCGAGAAACAGCCACGCTTCGTCGAGGATCAGCAGCGTCGGCGCACCGTCAAAGCGTTCATCGAAGCGCGCAAAGAGGTAATGCAGCACGGCCATGACAGCGGCCTTGCTGTGCATCAGTTCCTCCATCTCGAAGCACTGCACGGAACCAGCGCCCAGGCGATCCGAATCCGCATCCAGCAACTTGCCGTGTGCGCCACCTAGCACATAGGGCGCCAGCGCTTGCCGCAGTGCGTTCGATTGCAGCAAGACGGAAAGCCCGGTCATCGTGCGCTGCTCCAGCGGAGCACCGGCGAGACTGCCGAGTGCCGACCAGATGGCCACCTTCTCGTCGGGGCCGACCGCGACACCCTCATGCCGCAAGCGGCCTTCGAGCCATTCGGCCGCCCAGGTGCGATAGCCCTCGCGGTCGATGCGGGCGAGCGGCTGGAAGGCAATTTCTCCATCCGTGCCCAGGTCGTAGTGCTCGCCGCCCAAGCCCAGGATGGTGGCGCGCATCGAGCGCCCCATGTCGAAGGCGAAGATGCGCGAGCCGCGATAACGACGGAACTGCATCGCCAAGGTGGCGAGCAAGACCGACTTGCCCATGCCCGTGGGGCCGGCCACCAAGGTATGGCCCACGTCGCCAATGTGCGTCACCAGCCGGAACGGCGTTGCCCCCTCGGTGCGCGTGACGATCAGCGGCGGGCCGTCGAGGTGGTCGTTCTTCTCCGGCCCGGCCCATACGGCGGACACCGGCATCAGATGTGCCAGATTCAGCGTCGAGATGATGGGCTGGCGCACGTTCGCGTAGGCGTGCCCCGGAATCGACGATAGCCAGGCATCCACGGCATTGAGCGTTTCGGGGATCGTCACAAAGCCGCGCCCCTGGATGACGCGTTCCACCATGCGCAGCTTCTCATCGGCCTTCGCCGGGTCGGCATCGAGCACCGTCACCGTGGTGGTGACATAGCCGAAGGCCACTTGGTCGCTGCCCAGCTCCTGCAACGCCGCATCGGCATCCGCCGATTTTTTGCTCGCGTCGGTATCGACCAGCGGGGTTTCCTGCTGGAAGATGGTTTCGCGCAGCAATGCGATGACGTTCTTGCGCTTGGCGAACCATTGGCGGCGCAGGCGGGAAAGCTCCTTTTCCGCATCGGCTTTGTCGAGGCACAGGAACCGGGTTGACCAGCGATACGCAAAGCCGAGGCGGTTGAGGTCATCCAGAATCCCCGGCCAGGTCGAGGTCGGGAAGCCGCGCACCGTCGCCACGCGCAGGTGCTGATCGCCCAGCATGGGCGCCAGCCCGCCAATGAGCGCGGAATCGGCCAGCAGCGCATCGAGATGGAATGGCACTTCCGGCACACCGACGCGATAGCACCGCGTGGAGATGGTCGAGTGCAGGTAGGTCAGCGTCTGGCTGTCATCGAGCCACGCGATCTCCGGCATCACGCCATCGAGCAGGTCAAAGATGCGATCCGTTTCCGCGACGAAGGCCGTCAGGCGCTCGCGCCAGTCCACGCCTTCGGTCGGACGGTTCTCGTAGAGCAGGCCCGCCGCGCGGGCGCGTGCCTCCTCGGGCGGCAGATACATCAGCGTCAGGTGGTAGCCGCTCTCGAAGTGGTTGCCCGAGTCCTGGAAGGCGGCGCGGCGTTCCTCGTCTCCCAGCCACGACAGCGGCTCGGGAAACTCCGAGTGCGGGTAGTTGGCGGCGGGCCGGCGCTCGGCTTCGATGAACAAGGCCCAGCCCGAACCCAGCCTGCGCAACGCGTTGTTCAATCGTGCTGACGTAGAGATCAGCTCGCCCTGCGTGGCACTGTCGAGGTCGGGGCCACGAAAGCGCGCCGTGCGCTGGAACGAGCCATCCTTGTTCAGCACGACGCCCGGCGCAACCAGCCCGGCCCAGGGCAGCCAGTCGGCCAGCAATGCGGGCCGCTGGCGGTATTCGGCAAGGTTCAGCATGGCATTCCCCTCACACGTCCAGCAGCGGCCGGTGCTTGATGTGGCGGGCGAAGACCTGCATGAACTGCGGATCGACGCGCGCGCCCCAAACCGCCAGCGCATGACCGACGATCCAGAGCACCACGCCGGGAATCCACATCTGCAAGCCCAGGCCCACGGCAGCGGCCAAGGTGCCGTTGGTGATGGCCACGGTGCGCGGAGCGCCGCCCATCAAAATCGGCTCGGTCAGCGAGCGATGCAGCGGCACCTCAAAGCCGGGAGCGAAGCCCTGCACGCCATCGTGGGCCGCGTTCATACGACGGCCCCGCCCGAGAAGCTGAAGAACGACAGGAAGAACGAGGACGCGGCAAACGCGATCGACAGACCGAAGACGATCTGGATCAGCTTGCGGAACCCGCCCGAGGTATCGCCGAAGGCCAGCGCCAGGCCCGTGGCGATGATGATGATGACCGCGATGATCCGGGCCACCGGCCCCTGGATGGATTCGAGGATGGATTGCAGCGGCCCTTCCCAGGGCATCGAGGAACCCGCGGCCTGGGCGGTGCCCGCAAGCAGCAGCATCAGCGCCGCGAGCATCAAGCCTTGCATGGCCGGGCGAGCCAGGTTATCCAGCCGCGCGGGCCGGCGAAGAGGATTTGCGGAAGTACGGAAAGCAGGAACGATCATCTGCGTCATGGCAGTTCTCCAGAGTGGTCAGGGGACGGGGAGGAAAGGTCGGACTGCGGCAGCAGCTCCGGGAATGGAGCCTCCAGTGCATCCGCCAGTTGGTAGCCCACGCCATCGAAGCCGACGACGCGGGCGATGCTCTCGATGCGGCGCTTGCGCCCGCGCCCGGCGATGTGGATGACCACATTGACCGCTTCCGCGATCAGCGCACGGGGCGGGTTCACCGCCACTTCGAGAATCAGTTGCTCCAGGCGCAGCAATGCGCCCAGCGCGGAGCCGGCGTGGATGGTGGCGACGCCGCCTGGATGGCCGGTGCCCCAGACCTTGATGAGATCCAGCGCCTCGGCGCCGCGCACCTCGCCGACGACGACACGATCCGGGCGCAGGCGCATCGAAGACCGCACCAGCTCGGTCATGGACACCACGCCCTGGCGTGTGCGCAGCGGTACGTGGTCGCGGGCTGCGCATTGCAGCTCCACCGTGTCTTCGAGCACCAGCACGCGGTCGCCGGTGGCGGCGATCTCGGCCAGCAACGCATTGGCCAGGGTGGTCTTGCCGGTACTCGTCCCACCGGCGATCAGGATGTTCTGGCGCTCGCGCACAGCGCGCACCAGCAGGCCCGCCTGTGCGGCGGTCATCATCCCGTCCTCGATGTAGCGCGACAACGGGATCACGCCGAAGGCGCGCTTGCGCAGCGCGAAGGCTGGCCCCGGTGCAGCGGGCGGCAGGATGCCCTCGAAGCGTTCGCCGGTTTCCGGCAGCTCGGCTGTCAGCAGTGGCTGACCCCGATGCACTTCGGCGCCGACGTGGGCAGCCACGAGGCGGATGATGCGTTCGCCATCGGCCTCGGACAGCTCCACGCCCATCGGCGCGCGGCCCGTGGACAGGCGATCCACCCAGAGCGTCCGGTCGGGATTGAGCATGATTTCCACCACGTCCGGGTCTTCGAGCGCGGCAGCGATCAGCGGCCCCATTGCCGTGCGCAGCATCTGGATGCGGCGATCCAGCGATGTGGCCGTGAAGGAGGAAGGAACGGCGCTCATGAGGCTCGCTCCTGTGCTTCGGCCGTGTCCGCCATCCGCATCGGATCGGGATTCAGTTCGTCCACCACGTCGCGCACCAGACTGCGCCCACGCAGCAGGTGGCGGCCAAGCTGTTCGACAAACTGCTCGAAGCGGGCCTTGCCCTGGGCGCGGGCGGCGTCCTGATGGGCCTCGGGAACAGGTGTGCTGACGGTCAGGAAGTAGCGGATGAACAGCGCCAGCGTTTCGATGGCAATGTTCTGGTCGCGCTCCAGGCGCTCGGCGTGGCGCGACAGGCGATCCAGTCGCTTGGCGATGGCGGCTTCGCGCTGGTCGCCAGCGTCGGGCGACAGCCACGATGCAAGCGCTGCCGCGACGATGCTGGACTTGGACACGCCCTTGGCGGCGGCCAGTTCGTCGAGCCGCCTGGCGTGCTCGGGCTGGATGAAGAGATTCAAGCGGTGCTGACTCATAGCGCGATTCCGTCGTCAGGGTCGAGGGATGCCAGCCGGGCCGTGCGCTGCAGGGCCGGGTCGAGCTGGCGCGGGAGGGAGACCGAAAGAGGCAAAGGCATGTCGTCGTCATCGAGCAGCCCGAGGTCGGCTGCGGGCGCAACCAGGTCGGGGTCGTAGGCGACGGTCTCGGAGAGTTCGGGCTGACGGCGCGGGCCGCCGTCATCGGTCGAACCCAGGTGCTCCAGGCCATCGGCCGATGCCGCGGCCGGTGCGACGGGCACGGCGGGAATCGCCAGCCCACTCCAGTCATCCGCACGGGCCGGCGGCACGTCGGCATAGCGCCCCGCGGCGAGCACCGGCGGCGGCAGCACCCGTCGCTTGAAGTTGGCGTCCGCGTAGTAGCGCAGCTTCCTGGCCTTGATCGGCGCCACGCTGGAGACCATCACCACCGCCTCGTCGGGCGGTAGCTGCATGACTTCGCCGGCCGTCAGCAGCGGGCGGGCTGTCTCCTGCCGTGACACCATGAGGTGCCCCAGCCAGGGCGCGAGCCGATGGCCGGCATAGTTGCGCTGCGCGCGCAGTTCGGTGGCGGTTCCCAGTGTCTCGGATATCCGCTTGGCGGTGCGCTCATCGTTGGTGGCGAAGGTCACGCGCACATGGCAGTTGTCCAGGATCGAATGGTTCTGGCCGTAGGCCTTATCGATCTGGTTCAGGCTCTGCGCGATCAGGAAGCTGCGGATGCCGTAGCCCGCCATGAAGGCCAGCGCCGTCTCGAAGAAATCCAGCCGCCCGAGCGCGGGGAATTCATCGAGCATCAGCAGCAGCTTGTGGCGGCGCTCGATGCCATCGGAGCCGTCAAGCGATTCGGTGAGGCGTCGCCCGATCTGGTTGAGGATCAGGCGGATCAGCGGCTTCGTCCGCGAAATGTCCGAAGGCGGCACCACCAAGTACAGCGACACCGGATGCTCGGCCGCGATCAGGTCAGCGATGCGCCAGTCGCAGCGCGACGTGACTTCGGCCACCGTAGGGTCGCGGTAGAGGCCCAAGAACGACATGGCCGTGGACAGCACGCCCGAGCGCTCGTTGTCGCTCTTGTTGAGCACTTCGCGCGCCGCTGAAGCCACCACCGGATGCGGGCCACCACCCTCCTCATTCACGAGGTGGGGCGTGGTCATCATGCGGTGCAAGGTCAGATCGAATGGGCAGGCAGGATCGGAAAGGAAGTTCGCCACGCCGCGCAGCGTCTTGTCTTCGCCCGCGTAGAGCACATGCAGGATGGCTCCAACCAGCAGCGCATGCGAAGTCTTCTCCCAGTGGTTGCGCCGCTCCAGTGCGCCTTCTGGATCGACCAGGATGTCCGCGATGTTCTGCACGTCGCGCACCTCATGCCCGCCGCGCCGCACTTCGAGCAGCGGGTTGTAGGCCGCCGACTGGCTATCCGTCGGGTTGAACAGCAGGCAGTGCGAGAAGCGCGAACGCCAACCTGCGGTAATGCTCCAGTTCTCGCCCTTGATGTCGTGGATGACGGCGGATGCGGGCCACGACAGCAGGGTCGGCACCACTAGGCCCACACCCTTGCCCGAGCGGGTGGGCGCGAAGGTCAGGACGTGTTCCGGGCCTTCATGGCGCAGGTACTGCTGGCGATGCAGGCCGAGGAACACGCCCGCGGACTGGTCAAGGCCCGCTTTGTGAATGTCCTCCGCGTTGGCCCAGCGCGCAGAGCCATAGGTCGTGACCAGCTTGGACTGGCGCGAGCGCCAGATCGACATGCCGATGGCGACCAGCACCGCGAACAGGCCACTGCCCGCTGCAATGACCCCGCCCACGTCGAAGACATGCGGCGCGTAGGCATCGAAGAAGAACCACCACTCGAACAGGCGCCACGGGTGATAGACCGGCGTGCCGAGGAAATCGAACCACGGCGATCCCAGGCGTAGCTGGTACCCCAGAGCCGCTGCCGTCCATTGCGTGGCGCTCCACACTCCGGCGATCACGATGCCGAATACGACGGCAATCTGACCGAACAGCACGTTCGTCCCTTGCATGATCCTGCCTCCGAGAACGGCACAACAACGTGCCGCCCCTATCAGGATCAATGCCATAGGGAGTACCGGTCAAAGACTGAAATCGCCGGGATTAAGGCTTAAAAAGCCATAGTTCTTGCTGTGGCGAAGACAATAAAAATGCCGCAGGCACAAAGGCGCTGCGGCGTATCGAGGTAACAGTGCGCAAGCTGTCGCAGAAGCGCGACGCCGGTGCGCCTTGCGTGGGCTACGGGGCTTTCTTCTGCTCCGGCCTGTCGCCGAAGAAGCGCCGTTCGGCGGCTGCGGCTGCGCGCATGCAAAGTTCATCGCCGATCTTCGCGCGATCTTCCTTGCATTGGCGCTGGATTTCCTTGATGCGTGCGGGGTTCGCCACCAGCTCATCCACTGTCTCTGTAGGATTGGCAGGACCACAGGCCGTCATCACAACGGCAATCACGGACATCACGATTTTGTTCATGGCGAGCGTCCTTTGGATTTCGGATTCACGAATCGGTCACGTTATCGGCACCAGCCGAATCCATGGTGACGACACGTTGAATGAACCGGGTCAGCATCGGTGACGGTTCAGTATCTCGACGCAGCAGATAAGTTGTCAGCATGGGTGGCGTTCCCGCCAACTGACGGGCCTTGACTCCAGGCTCTTTACTGGATGCGATATGCGCTGCACCTGCCAGACCAACCGCCAGTCCTGCGGATACCAGGGCCATCATCACGTCGAAGGTGGCAACGCGCTGGAGGATCTGCAACTCCTCGTCCCGCTTCTGCAGGATGCGGTCTATCTGGCGAGTATGCCCCTGGCATGCGGCCGGGTCGCCGAGCACCAACCGTTGCTGCAACACCATCTCCAGCGGAATGCGCCGGTGCTCCAGCAAGGGGTGGCGCAAAGACAGCGCCACCATCAATTCGTCATCCCACGCGGGAGTCGTCACGATGCCGTCGCCTACCTCGTCCGCCATAGACAAGCCCGCGTCGTACAGGTCTTCTTGCAAGCCTCTGATCTGCTGATCCAGTGGTACCTCGAACAGGCGGATTTCTACTTCGGGCTCTTCCTCGCGGCTACGGGCCAGCAAGGCAGGCAGCCGCGATGGCGTGATACCGTCGGACAGGGCAATGCGCAACTGGCCATGAAACCCACTGGCGGCCGATTTCGCACCATCGCGCGCTTGTTCCAGTGCCTCAAAGATACGTGGAACCCGCTCCAGAAATACTTTGCCGGCATGAGTCAGTCGAATGTTGCGTGTGGTACGGGTGAATAGCTTTGCTCCTAGTTCGTCTTCCAGATCTTTGATGGCACGGGATAGAGGTGACTGATCCATATGCAGTTTTTCTGCAGCCCGAGCAAAGTGAAGCTCCTCGGCGACCGTGAGAAAGTAGCGTAAATGTCTAAGCTCCATTGGAAAATTTTCCATTCCTGCGACACGCAAGCCCCCCCCCGGATTCTTGGGACTTTGAAGGCGGAGAATACCGGTCGTAATGCCGATGTACCAATATATCGAGCCTGTAAGTCGTTGTCGGCGAGTTAGCGACTGAGTGCGATTACTACAAGACCCGCTTCATTGAACTAGTGGTACCTTGTTGACAATCGAAGATGGTCTGAATAGCACATTTGATTCCGCCATGGTTGATGGATCGATAGCAGCAATTTCGGTAAAACAGGGATTCAATATACTCGGCACTTCTTGGCTATCGCAACTTGCCGCGCCTGCCTCAAGGGCCGCTCGCAGTTCGAACAAATACTGGCGCAGCAAGGCCATAGTCATGCTCCTATTTAGATAATTGCTGTCATCTCCGGCACGGCGGCAAACAGGTCCGCCTCCAGCCCGTAGTCGGCCACCGAGAAGATCGGTGCCTCCGGGTCCTTGTTGATCGCCACGATCACCTTGGAGTCCTTCATGCCCGCCAGGTGCTGGATGGCGCCCGAGATGCCGCAGGCGATGTACAGCTGCGGCGCCACGATCTTGCCGGTCTGGCCGACCTGCAGGTCGTTGGGGGCGTAGCCCGCGTCCACCGCGGCGCGGCTGGCACCGATGGCGGCGCCCAGCTTGTCGGCCAGCGGGGTGATGACTTCCTTGAACTTCTCTTCGCTGCCCAGCGCCCGGCCACCCGAGACGATGATCTTGGCGGCCGTCAGCTCGGGACGGTCGCTCTTGACGATCTCGGAACCCACGAAACTGCTCTTGCCGGAGTCGGCGACGGCGGCGACGGTCTCGACCGCTGCTGCGCCACCGGTGGCGGACGCGGCGTCGAAGCCAGTGCCGCGCACGGTGATGACCTTGGTGGCGTCGCCCGATTGCACGGTGGCGATGGCGTTGCCGGCGTAGATGGGGCGCTCGAAGGTGTCGGGGCCGTCGACCTTGGTGATGTCGCTGATCTGCGCCACGTCGAGCTTGGCGGCCACGCGGGGGGCCACGTTCTTGCCGCCGGCGGTGGCTGGGAACAGGATGTGGCTGTAGTTGCCCGCGATGGCCAGCACCTGGGCGGCGATGTTCTCGGCCAGGCCGTGCTTCAGGCTCGCGCCGTCGGCGTGGATGACCTTGGCGACGCCAGCGATCTGGGCGGCGGCGGCAGCAGCGGCGGCGGCGTTCTCGCCGGCGACGAGCACGTGCACGTCACCGACGCAGGCCTTGGCGGCCGTGACGGTGTTGAGGGTGGCGCTCTTGATGCTTGCGTTGTCGTGATCTGCAATAACGAGTGCGGTCATGGCTGGGGTCCTTTCGATGTTGTTGTGATGAGCCTTAGATGACCTTGGCTTCGTTCTTGAGCTTGTCAATGAGGGTGGCCGCGTCGGGCACCTTGACTCCGGCGCCGCGCTTGGGCGGCTCGCTGACCTTCAGCGTCTTGATGCGGGGTGCCACGTCCACGCCCAGTTCCTCGGGCTTGAAGGTGTCCAGCTGTTTCTTCTTGGCCTTCATGATGTTGGGCAGCGTGACGTAGCGCGGCTCGTTCAGGCGCAGGTCGGTGGTGATGACCGCAGGTATGTTCAGCGCCAGGGTTTCGAGGCCGCCGTCCACTTCGCGGGTCACGTTCACCTTGTCGCCAGCGATCTCGACCTTGGAGGCGAAGGTGGCTTGCGGCAGGTCGGCCAGCGCCGCCAGCATCTGACCCGTCTGGTTGCAGTCGTCGTCGATGGCCTGCTTGCCCAGGATCACGAGGCCGGGCTGTTCCTTTTCGATCAGAGCCTTGAGCAGCTTGGCCACGGCCAGCGGCTGCAGTTCTTCATTGGTCTCGACCAGGATGCCGCGGTCGGCGCCGATGGCCATGGCAGTGCGCAGCGTTTCCTGGCACTGGGCCACGCCGCAGGAGACGGCGATCACTTCGGTGACCACGCCTTTTTCTTTCAGGCGCACGGCTTCCTCAACAGCAATCTCGTCGAAGGGGTTCATGCTCATCTTGACGTTGGCGATGTCCACGCCGCTGCCGTCGGACTTCACACGCACCTTGACGTTGTAGTCCACCACGCGTTTTACGGATACGAGAATTTTCATGAGAGGATTTCCTATTGAGGTTCAGGCCACCGAGGGCATGGCCTGGAGCTCGCTTGCTGCGCGCTGCGCACGCGAAGTGATCATCACCGTTGCCTCGCCCTCGATGACTACGGTGTCCTTGACTCGGCAGACCGTGGACAGCACTGCCCGTGCCTTGGCCACCTCCACCGACAGTACGGTGACCGCGGCATGAACGGTGTCGCCCGGTTTGACAGGCACCTTGAAGCGCAATTGCTGCCCCAGATAGACCGTACCTGGCCCCGGCAGCCGGTTTGCGACCGCTGCAGAAATCACGCTGGCCGTCAGAAAGCCGTGCGCGATGCGTGCGCCAAATCGCGTCGTGGCCGCGAACTCTTCGTTGAGATGTACCGCATTGGTATCGCCGGAGACGCCAGCAAACATCACGATGTCCGCTTCGGTAATGGTCTTCGAGAAGCAGGCGTTCATGCCCGGCTGCAGATCCTCGACGTCGTAGCCATTCAGGTCGTTCATCGTCTATATCTCTCAGAGCTGGTCGTCCGACAATGCCAACGTGCTGGCCGCGCCATGGACCACGATGTCGCGCAGCGCGGAGGCCTCCACCAGGATGTGCGTCGCATAGTGGCTGGCCGTGATGCGCTTGGCCCGCAGAAAGCCCGCATCGCTGGAATCCGCCGCCAACTGCGCCGTGGCGGCTTCGGCCATGCGCGCCGACAGCCAGCCACCGATCACGGTGCCCGCCAATCGCAGGAAAGGCACCGCCCCCGCGGCGCAGTCCTGCGGCTGCGCGTCACTGTGGGCCAGCTGCCAGTCAGCCCCGTCCTCCAGAGCCCGAACTGCTCTCATCAACGCGTCGCCGATGGACGAGAGCTCCGGGTCGCGCGCATCCATCAACCGGCGCGCATCGCTGTCGATACGTGTCAACAAGCCCTTCAGCGTGCGTCCCCCCTCGCGTGCCAGCTTGCGGCCGATCAGGTCGTTGGCCTGGATGCCGGTGGTACCTTCATAGATCGTCGTGATGCGGGCATCGCGGAAGTACTGCGCGGCCCCGGTTTCCTCGATATAGCCCATGCCGCCATGAATCTGCAGGCCATCGGAGGTGATGCCCTGTGCGCTGTCGGTGCACCAGCCTTTGACCACAGGCGTCAGCAGGCCAACCAGGGCCTGTGCCTGCGCGCGCTCCTGCGCATCGGGGTGTCCGGCGGCGCGGTCCATCTGGCCGGCACAGAAATAGGCCAGCGCGCGCATGGCCTCGGTGCGCGCCTTCATGTCCATCAGCATGCGCCGCACGTCGGGGTGGCCAGCGATGGTGCTGCTGCCGGCCAGCGCCGGCTTGCCCTGCACGCGCTCGAGCGCATAGGCCCGGGCATGCTGGTAGGCACGCTCGGAAACGCCCACGCCCTCCAGCCCGACGTTCAGCCGTGCGTGGTTCATCATGGTGAACATGCACGCCAGCCCCTGGTGCGGCTCGCCGACGAGATAACCGATCGCGCCCCCGTTGTCGCCGAAAGTCATAGAGGCCGTGGGGCTGCCGTGGATGCCCAGCTTGTGCTCGATCGAGGTGCAGGCCAGGTCGTTGCGTTCGCCCAGGGAGCCGTCGTCATTGACCAGGAACTTCGGGCACAGAAACAGCGAGATGCCTTTCACGCCCGGCGGCGCATCGGGCAGCCGGGCAAGCACCAAGTGCACGATGTTCTCGGTCATGTCGTGCTCGCCCCAGGTGATGAAGATCTTGTTGCCGCTGATGCGGTAGTGATCCCCCTCGGGCACGGCGCGGCTGCGCAGCGCGGCCAGATCGGATCCGGCCTGCGGCTCGGTGAGATTCATGGTGCCGGTCCAGCGGCCGGCGACCATGGGCTCCAGAAAGCGCTGCTTGAGCGCCTCGCTGCCGTGGTGGGCAATCGCCTCCACGGCACCGAGCGTGAGCATCTGGCACAGGCTGAAGGCCAGGTTGGACGATTTCCACATCTCCAGCACGGCGGTGGACACCAGCGTGGGCAGTCCTTGACCGCCCCACTCTGTGGAGGCCGGCATTCCAATCCAGCCGTTCTCGCAGAAGCTGGACCAGGCCTCGCGAAAGCCATCGGCGGGGGGGG
>NZ_KE148534.1:1744-16254 GCF_000410635.1 Comamonas sp. B-9 | reverse complement strand
GCCTCGCGAAAGCCATCGGCGGGCGTGACCTCGCCATCGTGCCAGCGCGCGCCCTGCACATCGCCCGTACGGTTGAGTGAATCCAGCACGCCGGCGGCATAGTGGGCTGCCTCCTGCAGGATGGCCTCGACCAGGTCGGGTGTGGTCTCTTCATGGCCGGGCTGGGCGCAGATCGCTTCCAGGCCTCCGACTTCCTTCATCGTGAACAGCATGTCGCGCAAGGGCGCGGTATAGACAGACATGGCGGACTCCTTTGATGGTAGCGATCAAGCGTTTTGCGGTGTCGGCTGCAACGGGCGCAGTTCTGGCACGGCCTCTTGCGGAGTCGCCGACGTCGGGCCGCCGTACTTGATAAACGCCAGGGCGATTGCGCCGAGGACTCCGAAACCGCCGATCACCAGGAAGTTCTGTTCCAGCGGTAGTTCCAGTGCGACGATCTGGCCGATCAGCAGAGGCGCCGCAATAGCACCCAGGCGCCCTACGCCGGAGGCCATGCCGATACCGGTCGAGCGGATGGACATCGGGTAGAACTGCCCGCAGAAGGCATAGGCCACCAGTTGCGCACCAGTGGTGCAGGCGCCGACCGCGCCAATGATCAGATAGCGCACCTCGGTCAAGGTCTGGAACGTCATCAGGTACAGCAGCACGCCGCCCAGCGCATACATCGCCACCAGCACCCACTTGATGTTGAACTTGTCGGCGAGCCACCCGCCGCACACGGCACCGATGATCGCGCCAACATTCAGCGCGATCACGAAGCTGAGGGCAGACCCCAGGCTGTAGCCAGCCATCGCCATCAGCTTGGTCAGCCAGCTACTGAGCGCATAGACCATGAACAGACCCGAGAAGAAGGCGACCCAGAACAGCGCCGTGCTCAGGCCCCGCCCGTCCTGGAAAAGGCGGGTAACCGGTGCACCTGCCATGCGGTCAGCTGCCGGCACGAAGAACTGGGCGTCCGCCGGGTGCTTGCCGCCCGGCTGGAGATGGCGTGCCACTTCGGCTAGCTCACCATTGCGACGCTGAGCGATCAGGTAGGTCATGGACTCCGGCACCAACTTCAGGATGAACGGAACTAGCAGCACGGGCACCCCCGCCGCGATGAACACGGCCTGCCAGCCATACTCGCCGATCAGTTGCTTGCCCAGCACCGCAGCCAGGATGCCGCCCAGTGCGTAGCCCGAAGTCATCAGTGCCGTCATCAGGCTGCGGATCTTCTTGGGCGAATACTCGACCATCTGTGCCACGATGACCGGGAGCACGCCACCAATCCCCAAGCCAGCAATGAAGCGCACCACGCTGAAGCTGATGGGGTCCTTGGTGAATCCGGCGGCCGCAGTGAACACACTGAACAGCATGACACCAATGGAGAGGGCCCAGCGACGACCAATCCGGTCGGACAGCGTGCCCAGAACCATAGCACCGAACATCATGCCAAACAGCGCCGAACTGGCCATGAAACCGGCAGTCGATGCGTTCACGCCCATCTGCTGCATGATGGACGGCAGGGCGATGCCCACCACGGCGATGTCATAGCCGTCAATGATGAGAATCAACAGGCACCATAGAAGCACCTTGGCATGAAAGCGGTTGAAGCGAGCGTCGTCGGCGAGCTTCTGCATGTCGATTTGGCACACGTGTTTGTCTCCTTTGAACTTGGCTCCGGATCGTGGGGACGGCGGTCATCGCCGCACCGCTACATATCGTCCAGCGCACGCAAGGAATCGTAGGTGCCGGTGCAGCAATCCGCGATGACGAAGCGCCCCGATCGAATGACAAACGGCCCCTTTCTGAGGGCCCCGTCAAGTGCGCCAAGAGGTCAAGCGTCAAGCAAAATTGAGATGAACCCTGTCGAGCATCTGTGAAAGGTGCCACTTCAAGACCAGTTCGCAAACAAGGTGTTCAAAGGACCGAAGGCCATACACGGCGCGCTGGTGCAAATACCCATTGCTCTCGAAACACCCCCCCACAAAGAACCCAGTCAATGACTGGGCTTGATTGGGTTGCTTCTACATCCTTGAGGGCAAATTAGCGCATCAGGCGAGCCGATAGCGCATGGCGCCGTCTTCATCCTCTGCAGACACGATTTCCCCACGCTGGTCGAGATAGTTCAGGTGGGCGAGTGTCTCTCCGGTCGCGAGGTTGAGGTGCATTTGCTCCGCAACAGTGGACGAACGGTACAAGACGCGAACTAGGTCGATGACCCTTAAAGGCTGCGCAAGTTGTTGCCTGACACGGTCTGTGCCTTTCACGGCGCTCGCACGTAGTTGCTCCAACCGTAGGTGCAGGCCATAGAAAGGTTCGTTGTGGGCAGGCAGAACCAAGACGCTCCCAGGTACGCGTTGCAGCAATCGGTCGATGGAGTCGAGCCAGCCCTGCAAAGGATTAGCATGCGGCTCGGTGGCGTACACGGAGGTATTGGAACTGATCCTGGGAAGAACCTGATCTCCCGATATCAGCAAATCCAGTTCGCGCGAGTAAAAGCACGCGTGCTCGGGAGAATGTCCTGTGCCAACAATGACCTCCCATTCCTGATTCCCGATCCGCAACATCTGACCATCCGTGAGCCGTACAAAGCTGTCAGGCAAAGGATGAATCATTTTGCCGAAGTCACCAAACCGAGTGCGATACTCATCGACCTCGGTGTCGCTCCATCCGGCTCTCCGGTAGAAGCGAACACCATCGACTGGCGCTTCCCGCCCTGAATCGGCAAGCATCACCCGACAGCTTAAATACTCGTCTCGTGTCATCCACAGCGCGCATTCGAAGCGACGTGTCAACCATCCCGCCATGCCCACGTGATCCGGGTGCATGTGCGTCGCCATTACACGGGAGACAGGACGGCCTGCTAGCGGCCCCTGAGGAGCGAACAAGGCGAACCATGCGTTCATTACGTCCACGCTACGAATTCCGGTGTCCACGACCGCCCAACCAGAACCATCGCTCAATACCCAGAGGTTGATGTGATCCAGGGAAAACGGCAGCGGCATGCGTAGCCACAGCACACCTGGCTTGATTTCAATGGCTTGACCAGGCAGCGGGAGATGAGAGAACGGATACGAGAGTGCCGGGGCTGCGTCGGTCATGATGCTTGGTTTACATTCTGGCAATGCCGCTTCAATGGTGCACAGCCATCACTCTTATGCTGTGCGAGTTCATTTTTAGCTTAAGGTCAGCACTGACAAGTGACAATGACGAATGACCTCGATAGGCTGACGGAAAACGTCTGCGTCCTGGCGCAGCCAGTCACTGCGCTGCCGTCGGTGCAACCCCCAACGGCGGTCAACAGTCTCTTGAGCGCACAAGAGCCTCGCCCGAAGCAGGCCACGGCCCCGGTAGCCATGAAGGCGCCGATCTCCTCGGCGGCCAAGCTGAAATTGGTCGGATACCTCTATGTAAGGTACTGCTTGGTGCGCGAGCGGGCACGGTAGGCTCCCGGCGCGCTGCCGGTCCAGACCTTGAAGGCGCGTTGGAAGGCGGTGCTGTCGGTGAAGCCCAGGTCAGCGGCGATGGCGGCGAGCGAGGCTTCGCTGCTGGTCAGGCGTACGATCGCCATGTCGCGCCGCAGTTGGTCCTTTAGCGCCTGGAAAGAAGTGCCCTCGGAGGCCAAGTGCCTCTGCAACGCACTCACCGACATGTGCAGGCGCTGCGCAGTGACGGCCAGATCAGGCCATTCGGGACTGGCCCGCTGCAGCACCATGCGGACCCGCGCGCTGGCGCTGCGCTCGTTCAGGTACGGCCCCACCACGTTGCCTGGCGTGGCGCGCAGGAAGGACTGCAGCGCGTCCCGATCGCGCCGCACCGGCTGTTTGAAGGCATCGGCGTCGAACCAGGCGGCCGTGCGCGGCTGCCCAAAGCACAACGTGCCGGAAAAGATGCGTTGGTAGTTCTGCGCGTGAGGTGGCGGCGCAAAGTTGAAGTCGAAGCGCTGCGGCACCAGTCGGCCGCCGTGCAGCCATACCAGCAGTCGCCAGAACACGCGCAGCAGATGTGCGTGCAGGAAGTCGGCATGCGCGCCCGGGCCGCCACGCATATCGAGCGCGACACCCGTCAGCCTGCCCTCAGTCACGGGGACTAGCGCCACATCGTCCTGCAGCAAAGCAAAGGATTCACCCAGGCGGCGCAGGGCGAACGACAATGAGTGGGCAGTGAACGCACTGCGCACCATCAGTGCGAAGCTGCCCGGGCGCATCGGCCGCCCATGCAGGTAGCCCAGGCACTCGTCGTTCAGGCTGTCCTTGACGGCGATGAACAGCGCGTTGAACTGCTCCACGGTCACGCGCGACTCCTCCAACTCCAGCAGCGATTCACTGATGCCCGCGCGCCCCAGCACACCTACCAGCCATTCTGGCGTGGCCAGCCCCTTGCCGCGCGCACCGTCCAGCAGGCCATGCACGGCAAAGATGGGAGCGGTTAAGACGGGTTCCAGCATGGCGTGTGATCTAAGGGGCCAACGCCGGTCGCATAGGCCGAAAGAAGTTAATTGTCAGTTGATTGAGGTAATCCGCCATCGCCCTTGCAAGGGCCAATTACTACGATTGTGTCATCCCCAAAACATTTCGGCAGTGGCACTGCGCGGAACGTCCGATGCGGGGACAGAAGCCAACATATAAGGAGACGCTCTCATGTTGCCACAGCTTTATCGCCACGCCTGGATGGACGGCGAGATCGACGCATTTCGCGAGCAGGTGCGCCGCTACGTTGCCGCCGAATTCACGCCCCGGCTCGATGAATGGCGCCGTCAGGGCTACATCCCGCGCGAGGTCTGGCGTCCATTCGGCGAGATGAGCTTTCTGCTGCCCGAGATGCCCGAGACCTATGGAGGCGCCGGCGCCAGCCTTGCCTACCAGTTGGTGGTGCAGGACGAGCTAGCCAAGGCCGAGATGCCAGTCAATATCGCGGTGCACACCATCGCTTCGCACTACATCCTGGACTTCGGCACGGAAGCGCAAAAGCAGCGCTGGCTGCCCAAGGTGACGAACGGCGAGATGCTGGCCGCCATCGCGATGACCGAGCCGGGTTGCGGCTCGGATCTAAAGGCCATTTCCACCCGGGCCCGCCGTGACGGAGACCACTACGTGATCGACGGCGCCAAAACCTTCATCACCAACGGCTTCACTGGCAACCTGCTGATCGTCGCGGCGCGCACCAGCGGCGCGGGCAGCAAGGGGGTGTCGCTGTTTGTGCTGGAAACCGAGAATCTGCCCGGCTTTCGCGTTGGCCGACTACTGGAGAAGATCGGCATGCAGGCATCGGACACGGCGGAGTTGTTCTTCGACGGCGTGCGCGTGCCAGCCGACCAACTGCTGGGCGAGGTCGAAGGCAAGGGCTTCGGGCAGTTGATGGGCGCGTTGCCCTACGAGCGCATGCTCATTGCCGTGCCGGCGGCCGCCACTATCGAGCAGGCACTGGCCGTCACGGTGGAGTACACGAAGCAGCGCAAGGCCTTCGGTGCGCCCCTCTTCGATATGCAGCTCACGCGCCAGAAACTGGCTGAGGTGGCCACTACCGCGCATGTGGTGCGCAGCTTCGTCAACGACTGCACCCAGCGCCTGTTGGACGGCACGCTGGATAACGAGGCCGCCTATATGGCCAAGTGGTGGTGCACCGAGCAGCAGTGCCGCGTGGTGGACGAATGCCTCCAATTGTTCGGCGGCTACGGCTACATGGCCGAGTACCCGATCGCGCGGATGTATGCCGCTTCGCGAGTGCAGAAGATCTATGGCGGCGCCAACGAGGTCCTGAAAGACCTGGTTTCGAGGAAGCTGTGAACATGTCGCACACGTTGCATACGCTGCAGATGCCGCTGCACGGCGTCCGCGTGGTGGAGTTCGAGGGCATAGGGCCAGGCCCGCTGGCCGCCAGGATGCTAGCTGACATGGGCGCCGAGGTGATTACGCTGACACGCGCCGAGCAGGCCGCTGCGGCGCGGCGGCTGGGCGGGGCGGTGGAGAACCCGCTGCGCCGCGGCAAGACGGTCGAGGTCATCGACCTGAAGTCGCCCGAAGGCAAGGCGCGTGCCCTGGACCTGATCGCTCAGGCAGACGCCTTGATCGAAGGCTTTCGCCCCGGTGTGATGGAACGGTTGGGCTTCGGCCCCGCCGAGTGTGCGGCGCGCAACCCCAGGCTGGTCTACGGCCGCATGACGGGCTGGGGCCAGGACGGCCCGCTCGCCCAGGCCGCCGGACACGACATGAACTACGTCGCGCTGACCGGCCTGCTGTCGCTGTCGGCACACAAAGGGCAAGCGCCCATCGTTCCGCCCACGGTACTCGGGGACGCGGCCGGGGCGCTGGGCATGGCTTTCGGCGTCGCCTGCGCGCTGGTCGATGCGCGCGCCACCGGCCGCGGCCGGGTCGTGGACGCCGCCATCGTTGACATCGTGGCAATGCTGGGCACCCTGGTGCACTGGATTCGCGCCAATGGGCAGATCGATGGCGCGCAGCCGAGTCCGTTTCACGATTCGCCGTTTTATGACGTGTACGCCTGCGCCGACGGCGGCTTCATCAGCCTCGGCGCGATCGAGCCGCCTTTCTACGCCTTGCTGCTGTCGAAGCTGGGCCTGGCGGACGTGGAGCCTGCCGACCAGTACGACACGGCAACGTGGCCGGCGCTGAAAGAGCGCATCGCAGCCCTCATCCGCAGCCAGCCCCGAGCGCACTGGTGCGCGCTGCTCGAAGGCAGCGACGCTTGCTTTGCACCCGTGCTCAGCCTCGCCGAGTCGGTGCAGCATCCGCATAACGCGGCACGGGGCATCTACCAGATCACCCCCTCCGGCGCCATCGAAGCGGCCCCGGCCCCACGGTTCCAGGCACTCGACACAACTACCTAGGAGACAAGCACATGACCGAAACCGTCCAGCCCACCAAGCCTGTCCGCGGCTGCCCGTCCACCACGGGCAACGAGCGCCAACTGAACACCACGACGCTGATCCGCCACGCTGCACGCACCCATGGGGATCAGGAGATCGTGTATCGCACACCCGGCGGCGGCTGGGACCGCTACACCTATGCCGACTGCTACGCACGCGTCTGCCGCAGCGCCAATGCGCTGCGCGCGCTCGGCGTCGAGCCGGGCGACCGGGTCGGCGTCCTGGACTGGAACAGCCGGCGCCACTTCGAGCTGTACTGGTCCATCCCCGGCCTGGGCGCGGTCATGCTGCAGATGAACCTGCGCCTGGGCCCCGAGGACCTGGGCTACGTTGTCGGCCATAGCGACGTGTCCTACGTTTGCGTGGACGAATCATTGCTGCCTATTGCCGAATCCGTCGCAGCGAACTCGCCCCAGATCAAGGGCTGGATCGTTATGACCGAAAAGCCGCTGGACCAGGTCAAGACCACGCTGGCGCCGCTGCTGCACTACGAAGACCTGCTGGCCGCCGCCGACGCCAAGATCGACTGGCCCGAGATCGACGAAACCTCGGCTTACAGCGCCTGCTACACCACCGGCACCACGGGCAAGCCCAAGGGCGTGTACTACTCGCACCGCGGCATCTACCTGCATTCCACGGGCATGGCCACCAACATGGGCATGACGCTGGACGACTGCGTCATGCTCATCACGCCCATGTTCCACGGGCAGTGCTGGGGCCTGCCGCAGGCGGCCACGCTGCTGGGCGACAAGATCGTGCTGCCGGGCCGCTACGCCGCCGAGGACACCAAGCCATTGGTCGACACCATGATCGCCGAGGGCGTGACCATCACCAACGGCGCACCGGCCATCTTCCAGCCTATGCTGCAGTACATCGAGACGTTGCCGGTCAAGCCGGACTTCAGCCGCATGCGCATGCTGTCCGGCGCCACCGAGCCACCTCTGTCGATGATGATCGGCTTTTACGAACTGACGGGTGCCGAGGTGGTGCACGGCTACGGCGCCACCGAAGCCACGACGCTGGTGGCGGTCAACCGCCTCAAGTCCACGCTCAAGAAGCGCCTGACCCAGGACGAGCAGTGGAACCTCAAGCGCAAGCAGGGCCTGATCCTTACCGGGGTGGACATCCGCATTCTCGATGCAGACGACCAGGACCTCCCGCACGACGGACAGTCGGCTGGCGAGATCTGCCTGCGCGGCCCCTGGATCACGACCAGCTATCACGACATGCCGGATTCAGGCGACCGCTTCCTGGAGGGCGGCTGGTGGCGCTCGGGCGATGTCGGCACGGTGGACGAGAACGGCTACCTCAAGGTTACCGACCGCATCAAGGACGTGATCAAGAGCGGCGGTGAATGGATCTCATCCATTGACATGGAGAACCTGCTCATGGGCCATCCGGCTGTGCGTGACGCCGCAGTGGTCGGCATTCCGCATGCTAAGTGGCAGGAACGGCCGCTGGCCCTGGTGGTGCTGAAGCCCGGTCAGCAGGCGACCCAGGAACAACTGCAGGAACACCTGAGCAGCGCGTTCGCCAAGTGGCAGTTGCCGGACCAGGTTCTGTTCGTCGAAGCCATCCCCAAGACCAGCGTCGGCAAGCTCGACAAGAAGCGCATACGCGTTGAGCATGCGGACCGCTACGCCGAGTGAGCCAACCTTTTGCTACAGGAAAACAACATGAATGACCATGAACCCGTCATCGTCGGTGCGCTGCGCACCCCCGTGGGCAAGCGCGGCGGGCGCTTGCAGAAATGGCACCCCGTTGATCTGCTGGGTGAGACGCTGCGTCAGCTGGTCGAGCGCTCCGGCATCAACCCCGCCGATCTGGACGATGTGATCGTCGGTTGCGTGCTGCAGTGGGACCAGCAGCACGGCAATCTGGGCCGGCATGCCGTGCTGGCGGCGGGGCTGCCAGAATCCGTCCCGGCGGTGACGGTCGACCGGCAATGCGGCTCCGGCCAGCAGGCGGTGAGCTTTGTCGTGCACGGTATTCAAGCGGGCGCCTACCAACTGGCCATCGGCGCCGGGGTAGAGTCGATGTCGCAGGCGCCCATGCCGCCGTCATTCAAGCCCGGCGCGCCGCTCGGCGCGCAATACAGCCCGCGTGAGCTGGCGCGCTACCAGGGCAACCCGCTGATACCGCAAGGCGCTTCGTCGGAGTTGATGAACAAGCGCTTCGGCCTCACGCGCGAGGCGCTGGACGCCTTCGCCGTGCGCAGCCATCGGCGCGCCATTGAGGCTTCGCGGGCTGGTCGTGTCCAAGACCAACTCGTGCGGCTGCATGAGGATCCGACCGACCCAGACAGCCCGCTCGTCACCGCCGACGAGGGCATGCGCGCCGACCCCAACCCCGAGAAGATGGCTACGCTTAAGCCCGTGTTTGCCGCAGACGGCGCTACAACGGCTGCTAACTCCTCGCAGATCAGCGACGGCGCCGCCGCGCTGCTGATCGCCAGCCGCGCCTACGCCCAGCAGCACGGCCTGAAGCCGCGTGCGCGCTTCGTCAGCACCGCAGTGGCGGCAGCCGACCCTGTCATCCAGTTCACTGCTGTGCTCGATGCCACCCGCAAGGCGTTGAAGGAATCGGGGCTGACCCCGGCCGACATCGACCTGTTTGAAGTCAATGAGGCATTCGGCGGCGTGCCGCTGATGTTCCAGCAGGAATTCGGCATTCCGGACGACCGCCTCAACGTCAATGGCGGCTCGGTGGCCATCGGCCATCCGCTGGGCTCCACTGGCGCGCGCATGCTCACCGACCTGCTGTGCGAGCTGGAGCGCCGAGGCGGCCGCTATGGCTTGCAGACCATCTGCGAGGCTTCGGGCACGGCCAACACCACCATCATCGAGCGCCTGGCATGAACGAGGCCACCATGAGCGAAGCCAGCGAAGTGCTCGTCAGCCGCGAAGGCGCCATCGTCACCTTGATCATCAACCGCCCGCGCGCGAAGAACAGCTTGAACCGCGCAGTATTCGATGGCCTGCGTGCACAGCTCGTGCAACTGCGCGACGACGATGCCGTACGCGCGGTCATCATCACCGGCGCCGAGGGCGTGTTTTGTGCAGGGGCCGACATCACGGCCTTCGACTCTCTGCGCGCCGAACCGCTGCTGGGCGACCGTGCGGCGGCAGGTGGCCACTTCTGGGCGGAACTGGAGCGCTTCCCTAAGCCCGTCATCGCAGCCGTGGAAAAGCTCGCGCTGGGCGGCGGCACGGAACTGGCGTTGGCCTGTGACATTGCTATCGCTGGCGAGTCCACCAAGTTCGGCGTGCCTGAAGTCAAGCTGGGCGCCATTCCCGGGGCCGGGGGCACCCAGCGTCTGATCCATGCCATCGGCAAGTCCAAGGCTATGGCCCTGCTGCTGACCGGCGATTTCATCGACGCCCGCAAAGCCTGCGATGCGGGCATGGTCGCCGAGGTGACGGCTGACGGCCAGGCCCTGCCGACGGCGTTGGCGATGGCCAACCGGATTGCATCCAATTCGCCGCTGGCCGTGGCACTGGCGAAAGATGCGGCACTGGCCAGCTTTGAAACTCCGCTCGCGCAAGGCCTGGAGCATGAGAAGCGTAATTTCCTCGTCGCTTTGCATTCGGCCGACAACCTGGAGGGGCAAGCCGCATTCCTCGGCAAGCGCCTCCCCCACTTCACGGGCCAATAGCGCCTGTCTCTCATCCATCGAGCAAAAATCATGCAACTCAATTCCGACATCTCCGCCGTCATCACCGGGGGCGCTTCCGGCCTAGGAGCTGCCACGGCCAGGCGCTTGGCCAGCCATGGTGTCAAAGTCGCCATCTTTGACATGAACGAAGCCATCGGCCAGGCGTTGGCCAGCGAACTTGACGGTGTTTACTGCAACGTGGACGTGACGTCCGAGGAGCAAGTGGACGCCGCCTTCGCCAAGGCCCGCGCGGCCATTGGACAGGAACGCATTCTGGTCAACTGCGCCGGTACTGCCGATGCCGTCAAGACGGTCAGCCGCGACAAGAAAACCGGCGAAATCCGCCCATGCCCAACAGATCGTTTCAATCGCATCATTCAGATCAACCTAGTGGGCACCTTCCGCTGCATCGCCAAGTCAGCCGCGGGCATGTTGACGCTCGCGCCGCTGGCCGATGGCGACCGCGGCGCCATCGTCAACACTGCGTCGGCCGCCGCACAGGATGGCCAGGTTGGCCAGGCCAGCTATGCTGCCAGTAAGGCTGCCATCGTGGGCATGGCCTTGCCGATTGCGCGCGACATGATGGACGAAGGGATCCGGGTCAACACCATCATGCCGGGGATCTTCGGAACACCATTGCTGCTGGGCCTGCCGGACAACGTCAAGCAGGCGCTGGCGGCCAGCGTGCCCTTTCCCAAGCGTTTGGGCGATCCCGATGAATTCGCGCAGGCCGTCGAGTTTCTCGTCACCTGCGGCTACATGAACGCCGAGTCCATTCGGGTGGATGGCGCTATTCGCATGGCGCCGCGCTGACGCCTGAAATCTTGGCCCATCAGGAAGCGTCATGTCCGAAAATTCTGTCATTCTCGAAAAGCATGGTGCTGTTGCGACCATCACACTCAATGCGCCTCAGAAAAAGAATGCGCTGAGCACGTCTGTCGTCAACGTGCTAGCTGGCGTCATTGCAGACGTCGAACGTGACGGCTCGATTCGCGCTTTGCTGCTGCGCGGCGAGGGCCGGATGTTCAGTTGCGGCGGCGACATCGACGAAATGGCGGCAGCAGGCGAAGCGTTGTCTACCTTGGTCGATGACGAATTGAGGGTGGTCGAACGCATGATTCCTCAATTCGCCAGCCTGCCATTCCCGGTGGTCTGCGCCGTACAAGGCGCGGTCGCTGGAGGCGGCCTCGGACTAGCATTGGCCTCTGACTACCTGATTGCCGCAAGTGGGACGAAATTCGTGGCGGCCCACACCGGCCTTGGATACGCGGGGGATTTCGGCATCAGCTGGCTCCTGCCGCGCGCAGTGGGCGGACGACGCGCACGCGACATGATCCTGACCAACCGCGTGGTCGGTTCGGATGAAGCCTTGGCCTGGGGATTGGTCGAGAAAGTAGTTCCGGGCGAGAGCCTGCTGGACGAAGCGCAGCGCATGACGGTGCAATTCTCGACCGGTCCTACGCATGGTTATGCGGGCGCCAAGCGCCTGCAACTTGCTGCCTTCGAGAGCGGTCTGGTGACCTCATTGAGGTTAGAGGCGGCCGAAATGAATCGGGCCTCGAAAACCACGGATTCGCTGGAAGCGGTCCACGCGTTCGTCGCAAAGCGAGTGCCTCAGTTTACCGGACGCTGAACGGTTGTAGACGCATCCAGTTGGTGGAGTTCAATTGCCGTTGGCGTCAGGTAATGGATAAACCCAACTGGCGTCGGATTTGCCAGGATACAGTGCCACCATGTATCTGTGCAGAAATCAGCATGCCGAGTCGTTGTTCGATGACCGGCTTCCACGGCACCAGGCTGAACCCCATACCGTCATCCAGCATCGCGTAGCGCCCGCTGGCCAGCATGAGGCTGCGGCGGTAGATACCCGCCACGCGCTGCCCCTCAGCTACCGGACGATGCTCCAAGCCCGTATCAGCGGCAATGTCCTTCGCGGCCTGCGCCACTTCCCGATTGCGCAACGCGCCCAGCAGATTGCGCGCCAGGATCACGCGCTGGCCGCGCCGCTCGGCCAGTCCCTGTTCGGCCAGGAAATCGGCGCGCTGCTGTAGCGCCTGCTTGGCCTCGCCGCCAAAGCCCAGGTCACCCAGACCGGAGCCGCCGCCGATCAACTGCTGATCCAGCCAGGTGGCACCGATCACGCGGGCCTGCCGCTCGATGGGCAGGTGCGATTTCAGCTCCACGGCCACGCCGCCCAGGCGCTGCGCGTCGTACTGGCGGCCACGCTCAGGCAAGTCACCGGGCACCTTCCATAGTCCCTCAGCGACGCGCTCCACGATGCCCGCTCGGCGCAGGGCTTCAAGGCGGCGGACATGGGCCGCAACCACTTCATGCGGGTCGCGGCCATCCTTGGCCTGGCCTTGTGCAATGGCCAAGTGATGGTCGGTGCGGTACAGCCCATTGGTCGCCAGCGCGGTGATGGTCTTGTCCGCTGCGCGCACCTCGGCGGAGCCTTTCACCTCGACCACTGCGCTCATGGGGTACTGCTCCAGTTCCGTCCTGGGCGGCAGCGCCACATAGTGGGCCTTGCCGTCGATGCCATCGACCACCAGATAGCCCCGGTCGTACAGTTCGTCGGCCAGTCCTTTGCCCGCCACGCGGCCGATGATGGAGTGTCCATCCTCGCCCGGTTGGAACACGGCCAGGTCACGCTGCTTGCCGCCCATCGCGCGCTGCATGGTGCGGATGATGTCGCCACGTTCTCCCATGGCCCGCAAGGTTTTCTCGGCATCGGCATGCACGGCCCAAGTGCCGGGCTGGGTCTGCGTGGCAAGCCCCATGCGTTGAAGCCGCTGCAAGCGCCCGACCAGCAGCAGACGCTGGCGTTGCAGTTTGGGTTCGTTGAAGCGCTCGACCTTCACCAGGCCGTCCACCGCCTCGCGCTGGAGGGTGCGATCCAGGCTCGTCCACCGCTCCTGTTCCACTTCGCGGGCTAGGGTGCGCTGGATCTCCAGCTCGGTGCGCGGCCCCAGCCATTCGGTGGCCAGTTCCATCGCCCGCTCGCGCATGCCGCGGGTGATGTACTCCTGCGAAATGATGAGATCCTTGCCAGTGTCGTCCTTGCCGCACAGCACGACATGGGTGTGCGGGTTGTCGGTATTCCAGTGATCGACCGCCACCCAATCCAGGCGGGTGCCCAGGTCGGCCTCCATGCGCTGCATCAGGTGCCGGGTGTAGGTGCGCAGGTCTTCGAGCTGCTCCGCATCCTCGGGCGAGACGATGAAGCGGAACTGGTGGCGGTCGCCCTTGCCACGCTCCTCGAAGGCGGCCGTGTCCGCCTCGTCGGTGATGGCGCCATAGGCACGGCCCTGTCCACCCTGGCGGTCCACGCCTTCGCGCTCGATGTAGCGCAGGTGCTGCACGGTGGAGCGGCCGCTGGCCTGCTGCAAATACACCAGCCGCACCTTGACCGTGGCCCGGCGAGAAAGCGCCGTCAACGACTGGCCCGTGAAGCGGGCTGCGACATGACCGCGCCCCAGGCGCGAACCGGGGGGCTTGCCGGTGGTCTTGCGCCCCCGGCCAGAGACGCCAGCGGCCTTGCTCGTCTGGCGCAGCACCTGGGCAATGAAGGTGTCGCCGCGCTGCCTGGGCTTGCTGGGCCGCACGCGAAAACGGTCATCGTCACCGGGATTTCCGCGCTGGCTCATGATGCAGTCCCCACCAAGCCCATCGCGCCCGAGCGCATGCGGCACACGGTATTCCCAATGCCCGCAAGGCCTTGGGGCTGCTGGCGGCACGAAGCCACCTTGTGGCGAGTGCCGCCCCCAACCCACGTGCAGACTGGC
This sequence comes from Comamonas sp. B-9, assembly GCF_000410635.1. Classification (NCBI taxonomy): domain Bacteria; kingdom Pseudomonadati; phylum Pseudomonadota; class Betaproteobacteria; order Burkholderiales; family Comamonadaceae; genus Comamonas; species Comamonas sp. B-9. Next base: position 1,946 of record NZ_KE148534.1, on the reverse strand, counting down.
TTTGCGCGCGCCGTGGTGCCGCGCCCTTCAATCTTGCCTTCCGCCTTTGCCCCTCGCTGACGCTCCGGGCAGCGGCGGCCCGGCGGCGCTGCTGCACGAGCAGCCAGCGCGCCGGCGAACGCAAACACGGCCACTGGCCGGGCGCGTTCGAGGCAAGACGCCTGCACGTTGGATGGCTGCGCCGAAGGCAGCGCGAAGTGCG
>NZ_KE148534.1:1319-1520 GCF_000410635.1 Comamonas sp. B-9 | reverse complement strand
GACGCCGGATTGGTGACGCTGAGCAGGAACAGCTCGCCGGGCCGAAGGCGGCGGCACTGCTGCCAGGATGGCAGCGGCCGGCCCCAGCGATCCGCAGACAGCACGGCGGCCGAAGGCACGCCGTCGATGCGAACGCTGCCGCCGACGATGCACACCTCTTGCGGCGCCACTGCGCCCACTCGCTTGAGCAGGGGAATGCGT
>NZ_KE148534.1:388-1068 GCF_000410635.1 Comamonas sp. B-9 | reverse complement strand
GGACAGGCCCGCCAGCACGATGCGAGCGCGCAGGCGCAAGCGAGGACGCGGTGCGGTGCCGGTAGTCGAAACGGCGGTCATGGCAGCGCCCTCCCGATGAGCCAGGCGGAGTGCCGCTCGGCGGTGTATTCGGGCAGCGGCAGGCGCGCAGCGAGCCGGTTGGCGAGCGTGCGCCAGTACGCGGGCGAAACGGCAGCGGGCGCGATGCCCAGCGCCTCGATGGCGTCGATACGCTCCAGCACGGCGCGCACCGATTGCTCACCTTCGGCGTGCAACAGCAAGCGCGCGCCCGGCTGCACGCCGGGGATGCGCTGCTCCTCATCTAGCGGCGTGCAAGCCTGCATCACCATGAGCTGCCAGCGCACGGTGCCGTAGTCGTTGGCCTGCCAGCGAATGCGGCAGAAAACGGCGTTCGGCAGGAACACGGCGAGACTGCGCCAGCGGTCGAACCGGTGCGTGCGCGCGGGTTCGCCGAAGCGCAGATAGAGCTTGAAACGGTGCTCCAGGAAGGCCAGCGAAACGCGCGTTAGCGGCGTTGAAATAGGCCGCGCCGCGTGTGCTGGGAATGGTGGCGCTGGTACAGCCGTGGCCGCACCAGCGGCAGGCAAAGCGGATGCGATCATGGTGTGTTCTCCCTGCGGTGTTCTGGAAACTCGCGCTCCAGCAGGCCGCGCAGCAGT
>NZ_KE148534.1:0-325 GCF_000410635.1 Comamonas sp. B-9 | reverse complement strand
GCGGGCGTGATGTCGAGGGTCAGACGAGCCGTGTAGAGGTCGCCTTTGCCCAGCGCATCGACGTCACCTTGGCGAATCCACGCTTCGGCGTGCGGATTCGTGGGCGGGCGCGCGCCAATGCCCACGCGCTTGGCTGCGCGTTTGCTGCCGAGTGACGGCTTTGTGGTCATGATGGCCACCGCAGCAGTTCGTCCACCAGCGCGGTGATTTCGCGGGCGGCGGCGCTGTCGGGCGCCAGCTCGCGGGCAAGCCGGCCGGCGGCCACGCTGTCTGCGAAGACGATGCGCTGGCGTACTTCCGAGCGCAGCGCGGGCAGCGGCTGCTC
>NZ_APCR01000298.1:0-2290 GCF_000410635.1 Comamonas sp. B-9 | reverse complement strand
CTGCGCGCCAGCGCGGCAATGGCACGGGCGGCGCCTTGCGGGTTGGCCGCGCCAAAATTGCTGACGATGCGGATGCGGTGCGCCAGGCAGTCGGCCAGCACCGGGCGCAGCAGCTCGAGCAGCAAGGGCTCGTAGCCGGCCTCCGGGTCGTCACGCCGGGCCAGTTGGGCCAGCGCCAGCGTGCGCTCGGCCAGCGTTTCAAAAATCAGAAACGCGGGCTGCTGCAAGGCCACCAGGGCCTGCACCACCGGCGCTGCCGCATCCACCCGGTCGCCTGAAAAACCAGCCGCGCAGCCAATCAGCATGGCTGCAGGCGCTGTCTTGTCTGTCTGCATAGCATCTCCTGCAGCCCACTATAGAAAAGAGGTTCTATGTTGTGAAATCGATAATTAAGATCGATTAATCTGCATTACAAATGAATCTATCCCAACGCGACATCCAGGCCTTTCTGGCGCTGGCCAGCCAGAAGAACTTCACCCGGGCCGCCAGCCTCTGCCACCTGTCCCAGCCAGCTTTCAGCGCCCTCATCCGCGCGCTGGAGACCACGGTGGGCCTGCGCCTGTTCGAGCGCAGCACCCGGCATGTGCTGCTGACGCCCGAGGGCGAGCAGTTTCTGTTGTCGGCCCAGCGCATCGCGGCCGAATTTGCCGCCTGCGAAAAAGCGATGCGCGCTACCGCCCAGCTCGTCCAGGGCCGGGTCGCCGTTGCGCTGCTGCCGTCGCTGGCCGCTGGCTGGCTGCCGCCGGTGCTGCGCAGCTTTGCCGGCCAGCACCCCGGTGTGCAGCTGCAGGTGTTCGATGTGTTGTCCGAGCCCTGCATTGCCGCCGTGGCCAATGGCGACGCCGACTTTGCACTGGCCGCCATCCGCGCCGACACGCCCGATTTGCGTGCCGAGCCCTTTTGCAGCGACCGCTTTCACCTGGTCTGCCCGGCCGACCACTCACTGGCCGCGCTGGACGAGGTGCAGCTGTCCGACCTGGCGGCCTGGCCCTTTGTGCACCTGGCCCGGCACAGCAGCGTGCGCCAGTACCTGGATGCCGCCTTTTTCCCGCAGGCCATGCAGACCCTGGTGGAGGTCGAGCAGCTCGCCACCGTGATGGGCCTGGTCAAGGCCGGTCTGGGCATCAGCGTGGTGCCGGCCCTCAGCTTGTTTCACTTTGCGCAGCCTGGCCTGGTCACCCGGCCGCTGCATCTGCCCGGCATGGACCGCCAGATCTACCTGGTGCGCAGGCGCGAGCCGCAGCTGTCGGTGGCGGCCCAGGCGCTGTACCAATTAATGCAACAAAAACGCCCAGATTTCTCCCATATTGCTTGAGGCCCTCTACACTCCAGCGCTGATGTCCTTGCCTACGCTGCCCCCGTTCGCACCGCCTGCGCCCGCGATACCGCTGCCCTACCTGGCGCTGCGCACGCGGGTCTTGTCACTGCTGGCATGGGCTGCGCTGTTTGCGCTGCTGGCATGCGCCATGCGCATGCTGCTGAACTACCCCCTGTGCGTCAACGACGAGAAGAACTGGATCGGCATCGCCCAGCAGCTCGACCAGGGCGTGGCCTGGCCGGTCTCGGGGCCTGCCTTTGTCAACACGCTGCGCCAGGCGGCCTGGGTGACCGGCTCCAGCCACGCCGAGGTGATGCCCTGGATGGGGGTCTGCGGCGTGTTTATCGTCGTCGGGGGCCTGAGCTGGGGCTACTACCGCCTGGGGCTCAAGACCTTGGTGCCGGTGTTTGCAACGCTGGCGCTGTCGAGCTATTTCTGGGCGCCCTTGCTGGAGGCACGCCCGCAGCAATGGGGGCAGCTGGCGGTATTTTTGGGCACCATCTCGGCCTGGCGCTGGCTGCAGCACAGAGGCGGTCTGGCCTTTTTTGTCGCGCTGCCTGCCGTCGCCTTTACCCATATCCTGAGCCATGCGGTGCTGGTCTTTCTCTGCCTGGTGCTGGTAGCGGCCCATGGCATTGCCCAGCGCCGCTGGAGCCTGCGCCACCTGGCCATTGCGCTGCTGTGCATCGCCAGCTTTGCGGTCTATGCCTGGCCCGGCGGGCCTTATACCGATATGCTGCGCGACCTGCGCCAAGCCCATTTCCGGCACTGGCCGCTGAGCCTGCCAGCCTCCCTGGCCCTGCTGGTGGCCGTGGCCGCCGTCGCCTGGGCCAGCCGCAGCTGGTGGCATGGCGACATCCGCTGGCCGGCGGCCGCCCTGGCCGGCTTGCTGCGCCACCAGCGTGCTGCCGGATGGTCGCTGTGTATCGCTGCGCTGCTGGTGCTCACGATGCAGGCCTATCTGCTGCCACC
>NZ_KE148533.1:9657-15979 GCF_000410635.1 Comamonas sp. B-9 | reverse complement strand
CTGGGCCCGGCCGAGCTGGGCCTGGCTGCCAGCATGGGCTGCGCCCGCCTGCCGCTGGCCCGCCGCCCGCGCGTGGCCTTGTTCTCCACCGGTGATGAGCTGGTCATGCCCGGCGACGTGGCGCCCCAGGACCTGCCCTTGGGCAGCATCTACAACAGCAACCGCTTCTTTTTGCGCGCCATGCTCCAGCGCCTGGGCTGCGAGGTGCGCGACTTGGGCATCGTGCCCGACAGCTATGAGGCCACCGTGGCCGCGCTGCAGACGGCGGCGCAGCACAGCGACCTGGTGCTGACCAGTGGCGGCGTGTCGGTGGGTGAGGAAGACCATGTCAAGCCGGCCGTGCAGGCCTTGGGCAGCCTTGACCTGTGGGCCATTGCCGTCAAGCCGGGCAAGCCCTTTGCCTATGGGCGCGTGGGCCAGACCCATTTCATCGGCCTGCCGGGCAACCCGGTCTCCAGTTTTGTGACCTTTGCGCTCCTGGTGCGGCCTTTTCTGCTGCGCCTGCAAGGCGTGCAGGCGCTGGCGCCGCAGGCGATCGATATGCGTGCCGATTTTGACTGGCCGCGCGCCGACAAGCGCCGCGAATTCTTGCGGGTGCGCGTCAATGCGCAAGGCGGGCTGGAGCGTTTTGCCAACCAGGGCTCGGGTGTGCTGACCTCGGCCGTCTGGGCCGACGGCCTGGTCGACAACCCGCCCGGCCAGACGATTGCGCAGGGTGACAGCGTGCGCTTTGTGCCCTTTGCCCAGCTGCTGGGCTGAGGAGGGTGAGGAGGGTGAGGAGATGACGATGAAGACTTTGCAACTGCGCTATTTTGCAAGTATCCGCGAGGCCATTGGCAGCGGCAGCGAGGCCTTTGCCACCGATGCCGGCACCGTCGCCGAGCTGCGCGAGGCCCTGCTCGCGCGCGGCGAGCCCTATGCCAGCTGCCTGGCCCGGGGGCGCGCGGTGCGCACCGCCGTCAACCAGGTGCTCAGCGATGACAGCGCGGTGCTGGAGGCGGGGGCCGAGGTGGCGTTTTTTCCGCCGGTGACGGGCGGTTAAGCATTCTTAAGCAGCGCCATCTTCTGCGGGGCTGGGCAGCAGCAGCTCGGGCGCTTTCCATTCCAGCAGTTCGGCCAGGCGCAGCACTACCCAGCGGGCTTCCTCGGCGCTGATGCCCGCGTCTGGCGCCTGCAGGCCGCTGTAGATGGTCTGCAGGATGGCGCTCTCGGAGGGCGCACTTTGGTGGTAGAGGATCTGCGCCTGCTCGACCAGCATCTGCGCCAGGTCTTCGCAAAGCTCATAGCGCTGGGCGATGTCGGCGAGCGGCTGGCGCAGGCGCTGGTTGCGGCCCTGAAACAGGGCGATGAAGGAATCAGGGACAAAGATCTGGCTGCCGTCTTGCATGGGTATCCATCAGTTGAGGTGCGCGTTCAGGGCGTAAAGCGCTTTTCAAAGCGGGCCACATCTTCTTCCAGCTCAAAGGTCACGACCTGGCCCATTTTCTTGTCGCTCTCGCGGCAGGCGGCATAGACGCTGGTCTTGCCGACCAGGTCCATCGCCGGGATGTCGATGATCGCGTAAGGGTAGGGCACGAACACGTGGTGCTCGAACACAATCCGGTGCTGGTTGCGCGGATTGGGGTAGAGCAGGAAGCCGTGGGCATTCAGGGTCTGACTGGGCATGGAAAGCATCCAAAGAGAAAACAGGTCCTGCAAGCGCGCGGGCAGCTGCTGGAATGCGGGCATTCCAGCAGCGCAAAGCTTGCAGAGGGCCACCAGTGTGCCGCAATCGCGAAGCTGGGGTGGCCTGCCATGGTTTGCAGCCAGGCCCGGTGGGCATGCTAGGCTTCGGTCTTGATGCTTTTTTCGCCGAGATACCGCCATGCTGCACACCCATATCGCCGTCCAGACCGCTGACTTTGATGTGAGCGAGGAGCTGCGCCTGCTGCGCGCCGCCGATGGCCGCATCGGCGCGGTCTGCAGCTTTGTCGGCACGGTGCGCGACCGCAATGCGGGCAGCGAGGTGGCGACGATGGAGCTGGAGCACTACCCGGGTATGACGGAAAAATCGATCGCCCAGATGGTCGAGGCCGCCAGCCAGCGTTTTGACATCTTTGGCGCCCGCATCATCCACCGCGTGGGGCTGCTCGCGCCTGGCGAGCAGATTGTTCTGGTCGCCGTCTCCTCGGCGCACCGGGGCGAGAGCTTCCAGGCCTGCGAGTTCTTGATGGACTACCTCAAGACCGAAGCGCCATTCTGGAAGAAGGAAGACACGCCGGAGGGCGCGCGCTGGGTCGATGCCCGCGTCAGCGACGAGGCGGCGATGGCGCGATGGGGCCTGCCCCAGCGCCAAAGCTAAAAAACGGGCCCATTGCAGCGGCCTTGACCGGGCGCAAGCTTTCTCAGCCCTATAGCTGCTGCAATGGGTGCGGGGAGCGCGGCCGCCTTGCTGCAATGTTCGCAGGGCGTAGGAGACGGCGCACAGCACTTGGCGACGTGGGCCGACAGAAGCTATATGTGCGGCGAGGTTCTTGAAAATACGGCGTCCAGCGCAAAATATTCCCCAGTAACAATTGTTGAGTGGGGAACATTCATGCGAATCGACAAACTGACAACCAAATTTCAAGAAGCGCTGGCCGACGCCCAATCGTTGGCCCTGGGCAATGACAACGCCTATATCGACCCGGTCCATGTGCTGGCAGCCATGCTGCGCCAGCCCGATGGCCCCAAATCGCTGCTGGCGCGCGCAGGCGCCAATGCCACGGCGATGAGCACGGCCGCAGAAAACGCGATCAAGCGCCTGCCGCAGGTGCAAGGCCAGGACCAGGTCACGGTAGGCCCCGATCTGCAGCGCATGCTGCAGGCCACCGAGAAGGAAGCCATCAAGCGCGGCGACCAGTTCTATGCCAGCGAGCTGTTCTTGCTGGCGCTCACCGATGACAAGGGGGAGGCCGGCCGTATCGTCAAAGAGGGGGGCTTGAGCCGCAAGGCACTGGAAGCGGCGATTGACGCCGTGCGCGGCGGCCAAGCCATGGACAGCGCCGACGGCGAAAGCCAGCGTGAAGCCTTGAAGAAATACACGTTGGACCTGACCGAGCGCGCCAAGCTGGGCAAGCTCGACCCGGTCATTGGCCGCGATGACGAGATCCGCCGCACCATCCAGGTGCTGCAGCGCCGCAGCAAGAACAACCCTGTGCTGATCGGTGAGCCCGGCGTGGGCAAGACGGCCATCGTCGAAGGCCTGGCCCAACGCATTGTGGCGGGCGAAGTGCCGGACACCTTGCGCGACAAGAAGGTGCTGGTGCTGGACATGGCCGGTCTGCTCGCGGGCGCCAAGTACCGGGGGGACTTTGAAGAGCGGCTCAAATCCGTGCTCAAGGAAGTCGCGCAGGAAGAGGGCCGGGTGATTCTCTTCATCGACGAGATCCACACCATGGTCGGCGCCGGCAAGGCCGATGGTGCGATGGACGCGGGCAATATGCTCAAGCCTGCGCTGTCGCGGGGCGAGCTGCACTGCATTGGCGCCACCACCCTGGACGAATACCGCAAGTACATCGAAAAGGATGCGGCGCTGGAGCGGCGCTTCCAGAAGGTGCTGGTCAATGAGCCCTCGGTGGAAGACACCATTGCGATCCTGCGCGGCCTGCAGGAAAAGTACGAAGCCCACCATGGCGTGGACATCACCGACCCGGCGATTGTCGCTGCGGCCGAGCTGTCGGCACGCTATATCACCGACCGCTTCCTGCCCGACAAGGCCATCGACCTGATTGATGAGGCAGCGGCCAAGATCAAGATCGAGATCGACTCCAAGCCCGAGGTGATGGACAAGCTTGAGCGCCGCATGATCCAGCTCAAGATCGAGCGCGAGGCGATGAAGAAGGAAAAGGACGAGGCCTCGCAAAAGCGCCTGTCGCTGATCGAAGAGGACCTGTCCAAGATCGAGCGTGAATACGCCGATATGGAAGAGATCTGGAAGGCCGAGAAGGCCGATGCGATGGGCTCGGAGCAACTGCGCAAGGAGCTCGACCAGGTGCGCTTCCAGATCCAGGAAGCCACGCGCAGCGGCGACTTCAACAAGGTCGCCGAGTTGCAGTACGGCAAGCTGCCCGCGCTGGAGAAACAGCTGGCCGAAGTGCAGGCCGACGAGAAAAGCGAAGGGGCCAAGGACAAGGGCCACAAGCTGCTGCGCACGCAAGTGGGCGCCGAAGAAATTGCCGAGGTGGTCAGCCGCGCCACGGGCATCCCGGTCTCCAAGATGATGCAGGGCGAGCGTGACAAGCTCTTGCGCATGGAAGACAAGCTCCACGAGCGCGTGGTCGGCCAGGATGAGGCGATCTCTGCGGTGTCCAACGCCATCCGCCGCTCGCGCTCGGGCCTGTCCGATCCGAACCGGCCCACCGGCTCCTTCCTGTTCCTGGGCCCCACCGGCGTGGGCAAGACCGAGCTGTGCAAGGCGCTGGCGGGCTTTTTGTTTGACAGCGAAGACCACCTGATCCGCATCGACATGAGCGAGTTCATGGAGAAGCACTCGGTCTCGCGCCTCATTGGTGCGCCCCCGGGCTATGTGGGCTATGACGAGGGCGGCTACCTGACCGAGGCCGTGCGCCGCAAGCCCTACAGCGTGATCTTGCTCGACGAGGTGGAAAAGGCCCACCCCGATGTGTTCAACATCCTGCTGCAGGTGCTCGACGACGGCCGCCTCACCGATGGCCAGGGCCGCACGGTGGACTTCAAGAACACCGTGATCGTGATGACCAGCAATATCGGCTCGCAGCTGATCCAGGCGATGGTCGGCGAATCGTATGAGGATGTAAAAGACGCGGTCTGGGGGGAACTGAAAAACCATTTCCGGCCCGAATTCCTCAACCGCATCGATGAAACCGTGGTGTTCCATGGCCTCGACGCCCAGCACATCGAGTCGATTGCACGCATTCAGCTGCACCAGCTCGAAAACCGCTTGGCGAAGATGGACCTGCATCTGGAGGTGTCCGATGCGGCGATGGCCGAGCTGGCCAAGGTGGGCTTTGATCCGGTGTTTGGTGCACGGCCGCTCAAGCGGGCGATCCAGCAGCGCATCGAGAACCCGCTGTCGCGCTTGCTGCTCGAAGGCGTCTACCCGCCCAAGAGCCGTATCCCCGTGACCGTGGATCCGGTGCAGGCACCGGGCGAGTTCCATTTTGGCAAGGCCGATGTGCAGTAATGCCCTTGGCGGTGGGCCATGCATAACCATGCATGGCCCACCATCTTTACGCTGCGATATGCTTGTTGACAGTGCAGGGGGCTTGAAAAAGCCTGGCATCGGCATAACATGGGTAGCAAGCGCTGTCATACAGCGATGAAAGGAAGTGCGTTGAACGAGTTGTTGGCAACTGTGGTGAGCTGGACTTTGCGTATTGCGATGGTGCTGGCTGGTCTGGTGTTTTTTGTCAGTCTGATGGTGGTGGCCGCAATCGCTGCCATGCTCTGGGCTGTGCGCCTGCTATGGGCCAAAGTCACCGGCAAACCTGTGGTGCCTTTCGCGTTCAAGATGAACCCCGCTTCGGGCTGGACCACGGTCTACCGCAGCACGGCGCGCTGGTCGGCCAACAAGGGTGCACGCGCTGCTGAATCGGCTGCCAGCCCCTCGGGCATGCGCGCTTCCGTGATCGATGTGACGGACGTGGAGCCTCGTGAAATCCGTTCACAACACTGACTGACCTGACGCAGGCTGCGGCCTGCCTTGTGTACAAAGCCCGGTTGTGCCTGATGCAGACCGGGTTTTTTTATGGGGCCATGCTATGGATGTGAGCGAGTTGCACAGCCGTTTTGAGGCCATGCGTGCGGCCAGCCGCGCGCAGGCCGATACGCCGCTGCTGCTGCGGCGCGAGCGCTTGCTGCGGCTGCAAAAGCTGCTGCAGGACAACGAGACGCGGCTGTGCGCCAGCGTGCAGGCCGATTTTGGCCAGCGCTCGGCCCGGGTGACGACCTTGACGGAATTGTTGCCGCTGTACAGCCAGCTGCGCCAGGCGCTGGGCGCTCTGCGGCGCTGGGCAGCGCCCCGGCCCGAGGCCACGCCCTGGCATTTCTGGCCTGCGCGCGCCTGGGTGCAGCCCATGCCGCTGGGCGTCATCGGAGTGATCGCTCCCTGGAACTATCCCCTGCTGCTGTCCTTGGGGCCGCTGGTCAGCGCGCTGGCTGCGGGCAACCGCGTGATCATCAAGCCCAGCGAATACACGCCGCAGACCATGGCGCTGCTCGCCGAGCTGCTGCCCAGCTATTTCGCCGATGACGAGGTGGCACTTTTGGCGGGGGACGCCGGGGCTTCAGCCGAGATGGCGGCCCTGCCGCTGGACCACCTGCT
>NZ_KE148533.1:1409-9647 GCF_000410635.1 Comamonas sp. B-9 | reverse complement strand
CCTGCTGTTCACCGGCTCGGCGGCTACCGGCCGCAAGGTGGCGCTGGCCGCTGCCAACCAACTGGTGCCCACCACCTTGGAGCTGGGTGGCAAATCGCCCTGCCTGCTGGAGCAAAGCTGCGATATCCAGGACGCGGCGCGCAAGATTGCCCATGCCAAACTGCTCAATGCCGGCCAGACCTGCATTGCGCCCGACTATGTGCTGCTGCCGCGCAGCAGCGCTGCCGCCTTTGTCGAGGCCTATACCCAGGCCGTGCAGCGCATGTACCCGCAGCTGCAGGGCAACCCCGATTACACCTCGGTCATCCATGCGGCCCATGCCAGCCGGCTGCTGGGCATGCTGGCCCAGGCCGAGCAGGCCGGTGCCCAGGTGATCCGCCTGGCAGGCGGTGGGGAGGAGGTGTCCCAAAGCCGTATCGGCGACGGCATCAGCCGCCAGCTGGTGCCGGCGCTGGTGCTGGGGGTGGGCGCGCAGATGCAGCTGATGCAGGAGGAAATCTTTGGCCCGGTGCTGCCGGTGCTGCAGTACGACGACCGCGAGGAGGCGATTGCAGCGATCAACCATGGCGAGATACCGCTGGCGCTGTACTGGTTTGGCCAGGACCGCCGCCAGGGCCGCGATGTGGCGCAGCGCGTGCGGGCTGCTGGCATGTGCATGAATGACTGCCTGCTGCAGTTTGCCCATGGGGCCCTGCCGTTTGGCGGCTGGGGCAAGAGCGGCTGGGGCGCGCTGCATGGCTACCATGGATTCATGCGCTTTTCTCATGGCAAGCCTGTGCTGTGTCAAGGTGCCTGGTCAGCGGCTACATGGCTCTATCCGCCTTATGGCCGGCGCTTTGATGGCCTGATGCGGTGGCTCGGTCGCAGCTTTATGCGCTAAGACCTTGATTTGTAGGCAGGGGCACCCTTCGGGTAAACGCCTAGCGCAAATGCAGTCATTTGCAAACCCCTGCACAAATTGACCTACAAGCCTATTGTGGGGCTACCCAAATGATGTCAGGAGTGAGACAATGGCGGGCTTTCGCGCACCATACTCTCTAGCGCGCTGTTCACGCGCTGACTCTTCCATATGCCCTTAAAAAAGCCTTCAGCAGTGCCTTGTTGCCTGCTGATGCTGCGTGAGCCATGGTGTGTTGCAGGTGGGTGGATGTTGAGCCTCAGGGTGCTCCATCCCCACTTGACACCCGGCCGGGCGTGATGGTCGCAGTGTACGACGAGATATACGTGCTTTTTGGTTAATTCATTGATTTTTGTTTTCGGTTATCCATGTCTGAAACTATCCAGGTTCGTCCCGCAACTCTCCGTGATGCCAAAGCCATTGCCCAAATCCATGCCGCCGCTTCGGTGGAGAGCTATCGCGGTGTTTTGCCCGATGACCAACTGAAGTCCATCTCTTCCGTCGAAAAGCGCCAGGCTTACTGGCGCGAAGCCATCGAATACTGCGAGCCGCAGGTGCAAGTGGCCGTTGAAAACGACAAGATCGTCGGCTTCATCGGTTTTGACCGCTCGCGCGATGCCAAGACCCGCCCCACCACCGGTGAGATCTGGGCGATCTATGCTGCCCCTACCCACTGGGACCAGGGCGTGGGCGTGGCACTGTGGGATGCGGCGCGTGATGGCCTGTCCGAAGAAGGCTGCACCTCGGTGACCGCCTGGGTGCCACTGCGCAACGAGCGCGCACTGCGCTTCCATGAGTCTGCCGGTTTCAAGCGCGAGATGTCGACCGCCAAGACGGCCACCGTCGGTGCCATCAAGATCGAAGAAGTGCGCATGCAGCGCTCCTTGATGAACCGCTGATCCTTGCTGGCCGGGCATGCGCCGGCCCTGCGCAGGCAGGGCGGGGCAGCCTTGCTCTCAAGAGGCCGTCTTGGACGGCCTCTTTGTTTTTCCCCCTTGGCAGCTGGCGCCTTGCCGCACTGCCCCAGAAAGCCTTTTGTATGACCACTGCCCAGCCAGAGAGTTTGCCCACCATCCACTGGGAGGAAGGCGGCGATGCACGCAGCGCGCGCTGGCGCAGCGAGCGCGGTGCGGCCGCCGCCGCCCGCGTGGTGCTGGCCGATGACACCTTGCCCGCCGATGTGGCCTACCGGCTGGGCTGCGAGGGGACGGCGCTCTTGTGGCGCGGTGACTTTCAAAATGCCCGCATGCTGCTGCAGTCGCTCACGCGCCGTCTGGACAAGACCGGCGAGCGCAAGGCCAAGAAAAAGCCCGCTGCCGCTGCGGTGGCCGGCATGCCCACGCCGCAGCTGGCCTTGCCCTTCCACCAGCAGCGCCAGCTGCAGGCGCAGCGCGCCCGCGTGCTGTCGATGGTGCTGATCGAGTTGGACCCGCAATATGCCATCCACCTGCGCCGCGCGCCTGAGGTGCAGGCCGCTTGTATCGACGCCTGGGGCGCGCCCGCAGGCGACCAGCCCCAGGTGGTGTCGCTGCGCGAGCTGCAGGCCCTGGTGGGCGCCCATGAATGGCGCAAAAAAGGCGTGGAAATCCCCGCGCTGGCCAAGCTGGCGCCCAAGGGCTATGACCGCATCCACCCGCACTACGGCGTGTTCTCGCCGGTGCGCGGCGAGTATGTCGACCTGATTGCGCAGGCGCCGCTGCCCACCGCGCTGGCCAAGCAGTCGCTGGCCTATGACATCGGCACCGGTACCGGCGTGATCGCTGCCGTGCTGGCGCGCCGTGGCATCCAGAAGGTGCTGGCCACCGATACCGACCCGCGTGCCCTGGCCTGCGCCAAGGAAAACCTGGAGCGCCTGGGTGTGGACCAGCGCGTGGAGCTGGCGCAGACCGATCTGTTCCCCGAAGGCAAGGCCGCGCTGGTGGTCTGCAACCCGCCCTGGGTGCCTGCCAAGCCCAGCGCGCCAGTCGAGCGCGCCGTCTATGACGAAGGCAGCCGCATGCTGCGCGGCTTTCTGGCCGGAGTGCCCGCCCATCTGGTGCCCGGTGGCGAGGCCTGGCTGATCCTGTCCGATTTTGCCGAGCACCTGGGCCTGCGCAGCCGCGAGGAGCTGCTCAGCTGGATCGCCGAGGCCGGCTTGCAGGTGGTGGGCAAGAACCACATCCGCCCGCGCCACCCCAAGGCCCAGGATGGCAGCAACCCGCTGCACCAGGCCCGCGCGGCCGAGATGACCACGCTGTGGCGCCTGCAGGTGGCCTGGTGATCGGCCTGATGGTCTGAACGGGGGCCCACATGCGCTTGTTGCTTGCGCCCATGGAGGGCCTGCTCGACTTTGTGCTGCGCGATGTGCTCACCAGCATTGGCGGCGCCGACCGCTGCGTGTCGGAGTTCATCCGCATCACCGGCAGCTTGCTGCCCGACAAGGTCTACCTGCGCACCATGCCTGAGTTGCGCAACGGTAGCTGCACGGCAGCCGGCACCCCGGTGCGCGCGCAGCTGCTGGGCAGTGATGCCGCCAGCATGGCGGCCAATGCGGTGCAGCTGGCGGCGCTGTCGCCCGAGGGGATCGATCTGAACTTTGGCTGCCCGGCCAAGGTGGTCAACCGCCATGGCGGTGGCGCGGCCTTGCTGCAGGACCCGGCCGCCATCCATGCGGTGGTCAGCGCGGTGCGCGGCGCTGTGCCCGCCGCCATGCCGGTGTCGGCCAAGATGCGCCTGGGCTTTAACGACCGGGCGCTGATGCTGGACTGCGCCTTGGCGATGCAGGAGGCGGGCGCCTGCGAGCTGGTTGTGCATGGCCGCACCAAGCTCGATGGCTACCGCCCGCCTGCCTACTGGGACCAGATTGCGCGGATCCGCGAGGCGGTGCACATCCCCGTCGTGGCCAATGGCGAGATCTGGACCGTGGAGGACGCCTTGCGCTGCCAGGCCGAATCCGGCTGCCAGGACCTGATGCTGGGCCGTGGCATTGTGGCCGACCCGGGCCTGGCCTGGCGCATCCGCAAGGCCGTTGCCGAGCGTGATGGCCTGCCGCTGCCCGCGGGCATGCGCGATGTGCAATGGCCGGATCTGCTGCCCGCCTTGCTGCGCTTTTGGCAGCTGGTCTGCGAGGACCTGGAGCCGCGCCAGCGCGCTGGCCGCTTAAAGCAGTGGCTCAACCTGATGCGCCGGGCCTTCCCCGAGGCCGAGGACGCCTACCAGCATGTGCGGGTGATGACGGACCAGGCAGCGATCACCGTGTGGCTGGATGACTTGCAGCAGCAGACGCAGGTGGAAGCAGCTGTTTAAATCAGCGCTTAAAGCAAAGAGTCAGGCGTAAAGGGGCTGATGATCTTGAGCATCAGCCGCAGCGGCAGGCTGGCATCGGGCTCGGTGGTCTGGTCCTTGAGCCGCGTGTTCTGCGGTGCCTGCCACAGCAGCTTGCCGTCTTTGAGCACCACATGCCAGGCGGCGCTCTCCAGGCCCTTCTCGATCATGCCAGCGGCCTGCCCCGAGAGCTTGCGGCTGCGCACCAGCACGGCGATCTCGGTGTTTTGCAGCTTGGAGCGCTGGTCCAGGTTCATCGAACCCACGACCAGCAATTGGCCGTCAAGCACCAGCACCTTGCTGTGCAGCATCACACGCCGCCCTTCACGAAAACTGTTCTGTCCGCTGCCCAGGCCAAAGGCGGCGCGCAAGTCGCTCTCGTCGCTGACCAGCTCGTACAGCTCGACCCCGTCGCGCAGCAAGGTCTCGCGGTGGCGGGCATAGCCGATATGGGCAATGGGCGCATCGTTGGAGGACAGCGAGTTGGTCAGGATGCGCACCCGCACGCCGCGCTGCACGGCATCCTTGAAGGCCTGGCGCATCGATTCGCCGGGCACAAAGTAGGGCGAGACGATCAGCAAATCCTTTTTGGCGTAGCCCAGCAGTTGCACCAGGCCATCGACCACTGAATCGGCGCTGGGGCTGTGGCCGGGGTTGCGCGTTTCTGCCAGCGCCCGCAGCTGCGCCAGGCGCTTGTTGTCCAGCACGCCAGGTGCGGCGCTCAGCGGGTTGGTCTGGCCGTCGGAGTCGCCCGCCGGTATCTTGCTGGGCGCATCGGCCATCACCACCGAATGGGCCCAGACCAGCGGAACGGTCTGGAGGTCCACTGGCTGCATGTCCCAGGCGCGCTCGCGCTGCTCGTCGGAGATTGCGCCGCCCGGGCGCGGCTCGCCATCGGGCGGCGAGGGCAGGGCGCCGCCGCTGCTGTTGCGGGCAGCGGGCTCGGATGCCGCATTCGCCGCATCGTCATCGCCCCCTTTGCTTTGGCGGGCCTGGTAGGCCTGCTGCATGTCTTCCAAGGTCTTTTTGCTGATCAGCGACTGCACCGGGTAGGCGCGCTCGTTGTTCCAGTAGCTGTCAAAGCTGCTCGACAGATCCCGCACGGCCGGGCCCATGACGAGCACATCGGTGTCCAAGAAGTTGGAGCTCTCGTCGTTGTCGAAATAGGCATCGCCCAGGTTGCGCCCGCCCATGATGCCCATCACGTTGTCGGCCAAAAACAGTTTGTTGTGCATGCGCTGCTGCGCGCGCTGGAAATCGGTGGCCGCGTTCCACATGCGGCTGATCGGCGAGTCGCGGTCACCGGGCAGCGGGTTGAACATGCGCATCTCGATGTTGGGCTCAAAAGCCAGGCGCATCACCTGCGCATTGCGCCCGGTGCCATGGAAGTCATCGAGCAGCACGCGCACGCGCACGCCCCGGCGCGCGGCATTCACCACGCTTTCGAGCAGGCGCGCGGTGCTGGCATCGGCATGGATCGCGTAGTACTGCACATCCAGCGTGTGCTTGGCGCCTTGTACCAGTGCCAGGCGCGCGCCGTAAGCAGCTTGCGCGCCGGCCAGTATCTCGAAGCCCGACACTCCGGGCCCGGCCTTGCTCTCGGCCTTTTGGCGCTGCTGGCTGATCTGCACCAGCGGGCTGCTGGCCGCTGGCGGCTGGGCCGATGAGACCGGCCTGTCCACCTGGGTCGGCAGCTTGCTGGCGCATCCGGCCAGCAGCACGGCCGCGCAGACCATCACCAGCCCGCGCTGCAACTGGGGCCAGGAGGTTGTCTCGGAGGGGCGCAACGGAGACAGGGCAGAGGTCAGCAAAGCAGGCAGCATGGCGGCAGGTTCAATCAGTGGGCTGGCGCTATTGTGCGTGAGCGCAGGCCATTGCGGTGGCCGCGTGGCTGCTTTGGCGGTGCTGTCGTACAGCCAGATGGCGCTACTGCGTCGTGGCGCAGCAACGCCGCGGCAAGCGGGGTGGCCGCTCAGCAGGGTTTGTGCCCGGACCGTCGCTGCAGACCTGCCGCTAGGATTGTTGAAAGCATTGGGGAGATGGACATCGATAGCCAATAGGAGGCCTGCTTATGCTGCGATCACTGCGCTTTTCCACACTGGTGCTGCTGCTGGCGGCCATGGCCATGCCGCCCGAGAGCGCCTGGGCCGCGCGCAAGAAAAATACCGAGGCCACGCAGGCGTCCAAAAAACCGGCCAAGGCCAGAGTCAAAGTCAAACGCCAGCGCAGCAGCAGTGCCGAAACCCTGGCCGAGCGCGACCGCCGCCTGCTGCGTGAATGTAAGGGGCTGCCCAATGCGGGCGCCTGCCTGGGCTACGCCAAGAGCCCCTAACACCACCCTTGATACGTCGTTACCAAGCCTTGTCGTACGCCTGTACTGCCTGCGGCTTGGCGCCTCGTCTCAACCGCAAACCTTCGGTTTGCTGGGTCGTGTGAGAGGCTCTAATGCGCTTGAATCAGAAAACCCCATGGCCCTGGAGCCGGGCGAGCACGCGCAGGTCGGCGCCCAAGGGCTCGATCGAGCGGATGTCCAAGGCGGGCGCCTGGTCCAGCTTTTGCAGCGCCATGCCGGCAAACGCGGGCAGGCCCTGGCCGAGCAGCTTGGGTGCCAGGTAGAGCAGGCACTCGTCGACGAGGCCTGCCTGCAGCAGCGCGCCATTCAGGATGCCGCCCGCTTCGACATGCAGCTCGTTGACTTCCCGTCTGCCCAGGTCTTGCATCAAGGCCGCCAGGTCGATGCGGGCGTTGGGACCTGCGGAGGCATGACCGGGCAGGCGCACGATGGTGGCGCCCGCCGCTTGCAGCGCTGCCTGGCGCGCGCTGTCTTCGCTGTGGGTGTAGACCAGCACTTCGCGCTCTGCGGCAAAAATGCGGGCCTGCGGGGGGGTGCGCAGCTGGCTGTCCAGCACCACCAGGCGCGGCTGGCGTGGTGTCTCCACATAACGCACATCCAGCGCCGGGTCATCGGCCAGCACGGTGCCCACGCCCGTCAGGATGGCGCAGGCCCGGGCGCGCCAGTGGTGGCCATCGGCCCGGGCGGCTTCGCCAGTGATCCA
This sequence comes from Comamonas sp. B-9, assembly GCF_000410635.1. Lineage (NCBI taxonomy): Bacteria > Pseudomonadati > Pseudomonadota > Betaproteobacteria > Burkholderiales > Comamonadaceae > Comamonas > Comamonas sp. B-9. The sequence continues at coordinate 2,390 of NZ_KE148533.1, read as the reverse complement.
CTGGCTGCTGCCATCGGCCAAGGCGGTTGCGCCATCGAGTGACATGGCGGCCTTGAGCCGCACCCAGGGCTGCTTGCGCACCATGCGGCTGAAAAAGCCAATGTTCAATTCGCGTGCGACATCGCCACCGTCTTCCGGCGCACAGACCACGACCTCCACGCCAGCGGCGCGCAGCCGGCCAAAGCCCATGCCCGCGACCAGCGGGTTCGGATCGGTGATGGCGCCCACCACCTTGGCCACACCGGCGGCGGCCAGCGCATCGCAGCAAGGCCCCGTGCGGCCCTGGTGTGCGCAGGGCTCCAGGGTGACATAGGCGGTCGCGCCTGCGGTGCTGTGGCCACGGGCCGCCGCATCGCGCAAAGCCATGATTTCCGCATGCGGCCCCCCCGCGCGCTGGGTGTGGCCCTGGCCGATCACCTGGCCATCGGCAGCGACCAGCACGCAACCGACGCGGGGATTGGGGGAGGTAATGAACAGGGCGCTGGCAGCCAGTTCCAGCGCGGTTTGCAGGTGTTGATCAGTCATGGAGCTTGGTCGCAATAGGGCTGGTACGGAGGGGCAGGGCATGGAGGCTCAGGCCCGCTGGCTGATTATCGGCGCAACACCGCGCCGGCTCTGCATTGGCACTGCTGTCCGCCCCAGCGCATTTAATTTTTAAATCGAAAAAGGCTTTACGCCGCCGTGTGAAGATTAAATAATCAATCGCATGAATTCAATAGTTTTAAATAATTTATTGAAACATCAAAGCGGGCACCGGCACAGCGGGCTGACCGCGGTCGAGCTGATGGTGGTGGTCAGCGTGCTGGCTATTATCGCGAGCCTGGCCGTGCCCAGTGCGAGCGGGCTGCTGCAGCGCTGGCGTGTGCGGCAGTCGCTGGAGGCCATGCATTCGGCGGTATTTCTGGCGCGCTCCGAAGCGATCAAACGCAGTGGCCTGGTCGCCTTGCAGAGGATTGCCGACAGCGGCCATTGCCAGGCCCA
>NZ_KE148533.1:0-1389 GCF_000410635.1 Comamonas sp. B-9 | reverse complement strand
CTGCGGCTGGCAGGTCTGTGTGCATGCGCTGGGCCAGCAGCAGTGCGCCGACGATGCGCCGGTGCTGCAGCGCTTTGAAACGCCGCCGGGCCTGCAGGTGCAGCGCAACAGCCTGGGTGAAGGTATCCGCTTTGACCGCTGGGGCATGCCGGTAGCCGGTTTTGCCTTTGCGCTGCTCCCGGAGGGGAAAACGGTAGAGCACCCGGCCACCAAGGGCCTGTGCACCAGCCGGGGTGGCCGCGTGCGGGTCGTCGACGGCCCCGGCTGCAGCCCCAGGAGCTAAGCCATGCGCATCGCCGTGCCCACCCACCCGCAGGCCTCCCTCTCAGGCGGCATCAGCTTGCTGGAGTCACTGGTGGCCATGGTGGTGCTGGTCCTGGGTGTGTTGGCGATGCTGGCCATGCAGCTGCGCACGCTGGCCGATGTGCAGACCAGCACCCGGCGTGTGCAGGCCATTCGCCTGATCGAAGACCTGGGCGAGCGCATACGCGCCAACCCCCATGCCTGGGACCAGCTGGAGCACTATCTGAGCGATTGGCAGCATGCAGCACCAGCCCCTCAGGCCAGGTCTTGCGCGGCGCAGGCTTGCAGCGCCGCTGAGCTGGCCCAGCATGAGTTGGCGCAGTGGCGCCTGCAGGTGGCGCGCAGCTTGCCGCTGGGGCAATCCCGGATTTTTCTCGCACCCGGCGAAGAGGTGGACGCCAACCGGCGCCAGCTGGGCGTGATGGTCCGCTGGCGCGACAGCACGCATGCCCCGCAAGGTGGCACCGATCCGGCGCTGTACTGGGACCTGGTCGATGCCACCCGCAGTGTCGGCGAGGGCCGGGGCGCGGATGCGGTGGATGAACGCGGCGGCGAGGTGGTCTGCCAGGATGGCGATGGCGATCTGCGCTACAGCTGCCATCTGCAGTACCTGGCCTTGAACGCACGCTGCACAGCAGAGCGCATGGGCAGCGCGCTGCACTACCACTGCGGGGGGACTTGAGATGCCGCATCCCCTCCATCCCCTGTGGGCGTTGGATCGGGTCGGCGGGCGCTGCCGTGCAAGGGGGCGCGGGCAGCTTGGCTTTAGCCTGGTCGAGCTGATGGTGGGTCTGGCGCTGGGCCTGCTGGTGGTGGCCGCGGCCAGTGTGGCCTTGCTGACCTCGCGCAGCCTGGCGGGCACCGTGAGCGACGCCAGCCATCTGCAGCAGCAAGCCAGCTATGCCTTGCGCGTCATCGGCCAGCAGTTGCGCCCATCGGGCAGCCTGTACCTGAACCTGCAGCTGCCCGCCGCTGCGGACCCCTCGCTCAGCGCCGCCTTGACGCCAGCGGCTTTTGAGACCGCAGCCCCGGCGGCGGGCAGCGCCCGTGGCTATGCGCCGCGCGCCGATGCCTTGCGGGGCAGCG
>NZ_APCR01000293.1:0-937 GCF_000410635.1 Comamonas sp. B-9 | reverse complement strand
CGCAGCACAACCTGCACTCCAACCCTCACCCGAGCCGGTGTAAGTGGTACCTGCTGGCACGGTCTGGCCCACATCGGTGCTACCTGCCGTGCCACCACTGTTGGTGACGCTGACGGTATAGGTCAGCACATCACCAGGCTTGGCCAGGTAGCCAGCGGGCACGGGGCTGCCATTGACCAAGGTCAGCACATTGGTGGTAGCCAGGCTAGCTGGCGTATTGCCCACCGTGGACTTGGTGTCGGTGTTGTTCGTAGTGTTGGACTCGTAGCTTTGCGTGGTCGTGTTGATGGTGGCGCTGATCGCGCCTTCCGCTGCCGTGAAGGTTACCGAGCAGCTCAGCGTCTCGCTCACTGCCAGTGTCTTGCCAGCATCGCAAGTTGCACCGACCGATGCTGCACCGTTCTGCACTGCCATCTGGCAGCTGGCACCAACAGCACTGACGGGACCATTGTTGGTACACAGGCCAGTGATGGTCACGCTTTGGCCGACCACCACAGCCGAAGCTGGGATGTTGGTGATCTGCGCTTGCATATCGGCAATCGCATTGGCGGTTTCAGCCGAGCAAGTACCAGAGGCGCAAGCTGCAGCAATGTCGCTGCTCACGGTATTGGTGATCTTGCCGTTGCTGGTCGCTGGGGCAAGCACTTCCACCGTGAAGCGCACTGTCTGCTCACCAGCCACACCTTCGGCGCTCTGCGCTGGCACCGTCAAGCTTTGCGTGCAGGTGCTGGCTGCCACGCCGCAACCTTGTGTTGTCTGGCTCCAGCCTTGAGTTACATCAGGAGCGCTACCACCCACAAACTGGGTACCTTCTGGCACGGTCTCAGTCAGGACCGTCGTGCCAGCGGTACCGCCAGTATTGGTGATCACCATTGCATAAGTCAGCGTGTCGCCGATCTTGGCCGCGTAGTTGGCAGGCACAGCCGCGCCGTTCACT
>NZ_APCR01000297.1:0-29007 GCF_000410635.1 Comamonas sp. B-9 | reverse complement strand
AGGAGGCCGGCACGGCGGCCGGTTGCTGCGAGGCGCCTCATCGCGTTTTGCCGCGGCGTGCGGGGGCGGCGGCAGGGGCCGGTTGGGCGGGAACAGCGGCCACGGGGCCTTCCACTTCCCAGCGCAGCTGCGACTGGGCGATGACGCCGGTCTGCGCAGCAATCTGCTGCTGCACGGTTTCGATTGTGGTCAGGCTCTCGATCGGCGCGAGCTGGGCCTGGGTCAGGGCCACCGGCACGCGGCCGGTCAGCGGCTTGGTGGTCTGGGCGCAGTACACCTGCTCCACGCCGGGGCGGGCGGTCTCGATCAGGAAGGAGTTGGCCTGCGACACATCGGGCACCATCAGGCCGATGCGACCCTGGGCCACCACCGCCTGCTGCTGCGGGTTGGGATAGACCTGGGTGACCACTTGGGCGGCATCCTGGTAGTAGCAGTAGAGGAAGCCGGTACGGGCCGGTGCCACGCGCAGCACCACCGAGGTGCCGATGGGCAGCTGCGATGCCAGCTCCTTGTGGCCGAGCAAGGACAGCGCCAACGCGTCGGTGGTCGGCTCGTTGTCCGGCAGGCCATGCGGGCGCGGTTTCAGCTCGTCGCTTTGCGGCGAGTAGCTGGAGGCGATTTTGTCATCGGCCGACATGCCGGCATACAGGCGCAGCAGGCCCATATAGGTCTCGAAGTTGACGACGCCAACCGGGGTCAGGTCCAGCGATGCCTGGTAGAGCGCCAGCGCATTGCGTAGCGCGGTGGAGTCGTTGCCATCGATGGGGCCGCTCCAGGCGCCTTCGGCCTGCAGCACGCGCTGGGCCAAGGTGATGCGGTCGGCCGCGCCTTGCTCGTCAAACCAGGTGCGCATCTGGCGTTTGAATTCGGGGTGGTTCTGCTCGTAGTCGATGCATTCCCAGTACGGCACCTTGGCCCATTTGCCCACCAGCTCGATGGTGGCCAGGTCGACGAGCAGGCGCACGGCCGCGCCCGCGCCCTGGTTCACATCGGCAGCCACTTCGTACTGCACGCCCAGGCGGTAGATGTGCTTGGGCAGGCCGGTGGCGCGCCCGCCGATCTCGACCGAGCGGCCGCCGGTGGCCACGACCAGCTCGTTGGCCGAATCCAGACCGGGGTAGAGCGTGCGGGAGTTCATGTCGCCCAGATGCAGATCGAGCCCCACGACCGTGCCCAGCAAGTCCCAGCTGTAGCCGGTGTCGGTATTGGCGGTGGAGACGCCCAGGCTGCTGCGCTTGGAGACCACCGTCTTGTCGCCAAAGCTGATGGCGCCCGAGACATAGATCTGCGGCTTGCGCAGCTCGATCTGGCCGTTGTTGAGCAGCAGGCTGGTCATCGTCTGCACGGTGTCCTGCTTGAGCGCATCGACCTCATAGTCCACCACGCGGAAGGCCTGGCTGGTGCGCGACATGCGCGAGAGCGCCGTGATCACCATCTCCTTGGTGCCGGTGGAAAAGAGGCCCGAGGGATCGGGGATGCTCTTGACCGCCACCAGGGTCGAGGGCACCTGCTCGGCCGCCAGCATGCGGTCCATGCAGGCCAGGCCTTCGCGCATCGCCGATGCGGATTTGGTGGGTGTGACCAGCGGCGACTGCTCGGTGATGCCCTTTTCAATGATGTCCTTGCGGTCGGACAAGGTGGGCTGGATGCTGCAGGCAGACAAGGCCAGCACGCAGGGCGCAAGCGCCAGGCGGCGAATCGATGAAAGATGCATGGTGGTTGTTCGTTATGGCGATGGTGGGGCTGCCGCTGGGGTCAGCGTCCTGCCGGGCTCCCTCGTCCCGGGGTGGCTGCGCAGAGTTTTCTGGCTCCGGCGCAGAAACCATCGTGTTTATTTGCAGATATTGATCACGGAGCCACGTACGACGGTCACCTGGTCGGCATTGCCTGCCCCATAGCGGTTACCGATACCGGCCGTGCCTTCGTTGATCTGGGGGGCGGCACCCACATTGGTATTGCAGTTCTTGCCCGAGGGGCCGGTGACCATTTCACGCTCGATGGCGGATCTGGAGTCCTGCTCCGTCAGGTAGTTGCGGGCCATGGCATTGCTCACCTTGTTGCGTGAGGCCGGGTCGAGCCCGGTGCGGCCTGCGGGTGGCTTTTGCTGCGCCTGCGCGGCGGCGCACAACAGGGCGAGAACCCATACCCCGGCATAGCTGGCTTTCATGCGCAGTCTCCTGGAGGGACCCTCTGCACAGCGGTCGCAGGCTAAGAAATGCGGCCGCATCCTATAGCGCTGACGAATGCTCTGCAGAAGATCTTTTTGATAGGGGCCGGCCAGCGAACGGTCTCCAGACGCAGTCGCTGGCCAGCAGTGATGAAGGGTGGGGATTACTTGCCGTCGTTGGAGGCGAGGTTTTGCTCGGCCTTGGTCATCGCGCCGATCGCCATATTGGCCACGGCACCGTTGGTGACCGAGACTTCCTGCTTGTTATTGCCGCCAATATTGACGTTGCCCTTGTTGGAGGCCAGGTTTTGCGTGGCAGTGGCACCAGCGCCAATGGCCATATTGGCGACAGCGCCGTTTTTCACGGTGACCTTCTGGTCGTTGTTGCCTTTGATCTTCACTTCTGCCTGGGCAGACATGGCGATAGCCGAAACCGACACCAGAATTGCGAAAAACTTCTTCATAAAAATCTCCTCGTTACTGAAAGAATATGGTGCACATCCTTGTGATGCACCTCTGCAGTCAGCTCCCCTGTCGGAGAAACCGAACCGTTCATCGGCGTGCGGCCGCAGGGCGCCCTGCTACCGTCCGCCAATGTTCACTACGCTGCGCATGCCGGTGCCGGTGGCCTGGTTGACCACGGGGCCACCGACGGAAACCACCTGGCTGCCACTGCCGACTCCGCCATTGCGCGACGCAATATTCAATTCGCTATAGGCCCCGAAACTGGCCATGTTCGCGACCACGCCATTGACCGAGGTCACCTGGTTGTTGCCGCGGATCTGGCGGATGTTCTTGTTTGACGAGATATTCATCACAGCCTGGGCCGCTGGGCCGGAGATATTGACGATGCCGCCATTGACCACCACCTGCTGGTTGTTTTGGGCGAATACCGAGGCGCTCAGCCCCAGGCCTGCGCACAGCAGCAGATGCCGCTGTTTTGCCAGTGCCTGGATGAATGCCTGCTTGGCGCCTGTAATGGATTGATGGCCCATGGTCAATAGCTCCTTGCCGATAGACGAAAACTTGCTAAGGCGTGTTTTTAACTGCAGTCCGGCACGGAGAAATGACGAGTTGAAACCGGGTGATTCATGAATATTTCATGACATAAGAAATATCTAGTAGCAATCAGATTTTGTTTTTTGAAACTGCCTATAGAAAACAAATATGCAGGTAACAAGTGGATTACATATGAGGCTATAAACTGAATCGATGCGTAGGCAATTTCTTTACAAAGATCTGCAAATTGGCAACTCGCTTTACTTTTGAGCTTTGTTTTTACGAATACGTAAAAAAAGCCTGCTCCAACTGGGCAGGCTTCGAAGAGGATTAGCTTAGTTGCTATAAAAAAAGCAGCCCCAGGGGGCTGCTCTTGGTGTTTACCCTAGGGTAAACCATGCGCTGTGTCGCGCCAGGCGGAGGTCTGCGTTCAGGCGCCGGCCTTGACCTTCAGGCGCCAGGCGTGCAGCAATGGCTCGGTGTAACCCGAGGGCTGTTCCTTGCCCTTGAACACCAGGTCCAGCGCGGCCTGGAAGGCGGCGCCCTGGGGGTTGGCCACCAGGCTCTTGTAAGCCGCATCGCCAGCATTCTGGCCATCGACCACCTTGGCCATGCGGGCGAAGCTGTCGCGCACCATCGCCTCGGTCACGATGCCGTGCTGCAGCCAGTTGGCGATGTGCTGGCTGGAGATGCGCAGGGTGGCGCGGTCTTCCATCAGGCCCACGTTGTGGATGTCGGGCACCTTGGAGCAGCCCACGCCCTGGTCGATCCAGCGCACCACATAGCCGAGGATGCCCTGGACGTTGTTGTCCACTTCCTGCTGCTTGTCGGCGTCGCTCCAGTTCGGGTTGGCGGCCACGGGCACCTGCAAGATGGCATTGAGCAGGTTGTCGCGCTCGGCATCGGCGCTGGTCTTTTCCAGCTCCTTTTGCACCTCGGCCACATTGACCTGGTGGTAATGCAGCGCATGCAGGGTGGCGCCGGTGGGCGAGGGCACCCAGGCGGTGTTGGCGCCGGCCTTGGGCTGGGCAATCTTCTGCTCGAGCATGGCCTTCATCAGGTCGGGCATGGCCCACATGCCCTTGCCGATCTGGGCGCGGCCGCGCAGGCCCATGGTCAGGCCCACCAGCACATTGCTCTTCTCATAGGCGGGCAGCCAGGCGCAGGTCTTCATGTCGGCCTTGCGCACCATGGGGCCGGCGTACATGGCGGTGTGCATTTCATCGCCGGTGCGGTCCAGGAAGCCGGTGTTGATGAAGGCCACGCGCGCAGGCGCTGCGGCAATCGCGGCCTTCAGGTTCACCGTGGTGCGGCGCTCTTCGTCCATGATGCCGAGCTTGACGGTGTTGGCGGGCAGCCCCAGCATCTGCTCGACGCGGCCAAACAGCTCGTTGGCAAAGGCCGCTTCGGCCGGGCCGTGCATCTTGGGCTTGACGATATAGACACTGCCGGTGCGGCTGTTGCGGATGCCCTGGGCGCCCTTGCCCTGCAGGTCGTGCATGGCAATCGCCGTGGTCACCACCGCGTCCATGATGCCTTCGGGGATCTCTTTCTGGTCCGCGCCCCAGAGGATGGCCGGGTTGGTCATCAGGTGGCCGACATTGCGCAGGAACATCAGCGAGCGGCCATGGAGCTTGAGGCGGTCGCCATTGGCACCCGTGTACTCGCGGTCGGCGTTCAGACCCCGGGTCACCGTCTTGCCGCCCTTGTCGAAGGACTCGGTCAGGCTGCCCTTGAGAATGCCCAGCCAGTTGGCATAGCCGTTGACCTTGTCTTCGGCATCCACCGCCGCCACCGAGTCTTCCAGATCGAGAATCGTCGACAGCGCCGCTTCCACCACCACGTCGGAGACGCCGGCGGCATCGCTGCTGCCAATGGGCGTGGCCTTGTTGATGATGATGTCGATGTGGATGCCGTTGTTCTTCAGCAGCACCGATTGGGGCGCGGCCGCATCACCTTGGTAGCCGACAAACTTGGCGGCGTCCTTCAAGCCGGTCTTGCTGCCGTCCTTCAGGGAGATGGCCAGTTGGCCGCCTTCAACAGCGTAGCCGGTGGCATCGGCATGCGAGCCTTGGGCCAGTGATGCGGCCTGGTCCAGGAACTGGCGGGCATAGGCCACGACCTTGGCACCGCGCACGGGGTTGTAGCCCTTGCCCTTTTCTGCGCCACCGTCTTCGCTGATGGCATCGGTGCCGTAGAGCGCGTCATACAGCGAACCCCAACGGGCGTTGGCGGCATTCAGTGCATAGCGGGCATTGAGAATGGGCACCACCAGCTGGGGGCCGGCTTGCACGGCCAATTCGGAGTCCACGTTCTCGGTGCTGGCCTTTACGTCTTGGGGCTGCTCGACCAGGTAGCCGATCTGGGTCAGAAACTGGCGGTAGGCCGGCATGTCGGTGATCGGGCCGGGGTGGGCCTTGTGCCAGCTGTCCAGCTCGGCCTGCAGGCGGTCGCGCTCGGCCAGCAGGGCCGCGTTCTTGGGCGCCAGGTCAGAGACGATGGCATCAAAACCTTGCCAGAACGCAGCGGGCTCCACGCCCGTGCCTGGCAGCACCTGGGTGTTCACAAAGTCATACAGAACCTGGGCCACTTGCAGGCCGTGGACGGTGGTGCGTTCAGTCATGGTGTCTACCTTTCAATACTTAACAACTGCAGGTGCGCGGGAGCACCCATCAGCACACTTTATTCCATACCCACCATGGCAATCAATCCATTAAAAACACTTTGATATATGACTTTTATGGATGTAATCAACGGTTGCCAACGCCTCGTTAGGTGGGTGTGGATGTGATGGTTTGAATGATCCGATCCGACGGATTTATATATCAAGCCTCTGTCAGGGCTGCTGCCGGCGTAGGCGCTGGCTCGCTGCAGCGCCCTAGCACAGCTGTTGCCCAAAAGTAGCAAGCGATCAGAAAAAGCGCGCAAAGCTTGATGAAAATCAGAAATGATCAGATACAATCATTTTCATCAGGAGGCGGTAATTTCCCACGCGCCTTCGCTTTTCAGGAGTGTTTCCATGGCGAATTTGACCGACAGCTTGAATGATCTGATGTCTCTGGAAGGCGCTTTGTGCGCAGCGGTTGTCGACTACAACAGCGGCATGATGCTGGCCAGCGCCGGCACCGGCGTGGACATGGAACTGGCAGCTGCCGGTAACACCGAAGTGGTGCGCGCCAAGATGAAGACCATCAAGGCCCTGGGCCTGAACGAGAACATCGACGACATCCTCATCACGCTGGGCAAGCAGTACCACATCATCCGTCCTTGCTCGCGCCTGGCCGGCATCTTTGTGTACTACGTGCTCGACAACAAGCGCGCCAACCTGGCGCTGGCACGCCGCAAGGTGACCGACGTCGAAAGCGCGATGACCATGTAAGGGTGGGCCGCGCCTCGCTAGGCCGCGCCGCGCTAGGCCGGGCCAGCGCTGCTGAGCGGCCATGGTTGTTACCTGGCGTACCGCCATGGCGCCGCCGCGTCGCAAATAACATACGCTTTGTTACGAGTTGCGGGCCGCGCTGCTGCCCGCTTTTTTTGCAGGCGGGCACAAGCCAGCCCATGCGCGGCTGCTATCCAAATGTCAGATTCCTGCGCCGGCTGCACCTGCCTGGGTGACAGCCGCATGCAGAGAATGATTGCTCTGATCAGAAGTGACTTATTAGAATCATCTATACCTTAATAAGGTGGTAGTGCTTGATATAGATCACATGGATTGGAGATCGACATGGCAAATCTGAACGACAGCTTGAGCGACTTGATGACGATGGACGGCGCGCTGTGCGCTGCCGTGGTGGACTACAGCAGCGGCATGATGCTGGGCAGCATCGGCAGCGGTGTGGACATGGAGCTGGCAGCGGCCGGCAACACCGAAGTGGTGCGCGCCAAGATGAAGACGATGAAGGCCCTGGGCCTGAACGACAACATCGACGACATCCTCATCACCTTGGGCAAGCAGTACCACCTCATCCGCCCATCGCAGAAGCTGGCCGGCATCTTCGTCTACTACGTGCTGGACAAGGCCCGCTCCAACTTGGCGCTGGCCCGCCGCAAGGTAGCCGATGTCGAGTCGAACATGAGCATGTAAATACGCGCGAAGCGGCGTTGGCCGCCACCGCACAACGGGCCCGATGGGCCCGTTGGCTTTTGCAGCGCCCGTGCTGCACAGGCTAGGCCGAGACCAGCGGCGCGCGGAACTGGTAGCCCACTTTTTGCTGCGATTGCAGCGGCACCGCCAGCGGCGTGGCCTTTTCGATGCGGCGGCGCAGGCGGTAGATGGTGGCGTGCAGGCTGTTGTCGGAGTCGCTGGCCGTCGGGTAGCCCAGCAGCTCACGGATCTGGTCGCGGCCCACGACGGCGCCCTGGGCTTTTAGAAAACACTGCATCAGCATCAGGTCGGTGGGGCTCAGGTCCACGCTCTGGCCATCGGGGGTCAGCAGCAGGCTGCGGTGGCTGTCGAGCTTCCAGGCCGTGGCGACCTGGGCGGTGGTCATGATGCGGCGGTGCACGGCGCGCACGGCCAGCTCCACCTGCTCGAAGGTCACCGGCTTGGTCAGGTACATGTCGGCGCCGGCATTGATGACCTCGGCAAACACTTCGGGGCCCAGCCGGCCCGAGACGATCAGCACGCCCGCCTGGTTGCGCTTGCGCAGAATGCGCAGCAGCTCGGTGCCGTTGACGCCGGGCAGCATCAGGTCCAGCACATAGAAGTCAAAACGGTAGGGCTCGATGTCGGCCAGCAGGTCGCTGCTGTCGTTGTAAACCTGTACCTGAACGCCCTGGTTGCGCAAGTGCTGGGCCAGAAATTCGCTGTATTCGGGGTCGTCGTCGACCAGGGCGAGCGTGGCGGGGAGCATGGTGGTTCCGTGAAATGGTGCAGTCGGTGAAAAGTCCTGAGAAGCGCGGTGCCAGCTTCTGCAGGGGCAAGCGGCCGGTGGCCATCGCCTGGCTGGCTAATCGTCCAGCCCTTGGGGCAACTCAATGCGCATGATGGTGCCGTTTGGCTGGCGCGGCAAGGCCTGCACGGTGCCCTGGTGCAACTGCACCACCGAGCGCACGATGAACAGACCCAGGCCCGCGCCCGCCCGGTGGCGGTGTTCGGTGCCGCGCGTGCCTTTCTCGAACAGGCGCGGGCGCAGGCTGTCGGGGATACCCGGGCCTTCGTCGATCACCTCGATGATCAGCGCCAACGGGTCGTCCGAATCGGCCAGGCGCAGCAGCACCGGGCTGTCAGCCGGGGCGTAGTTGAGCGCGTTGTTGAGCAGGTTGCGGATGGTCAGCCGCATCAGCGCCGGGTGCAGCTGCACCGTGCGCGCCTCGGCATCCCAGACCACCTGGATGCGCGGGCGGGCATCGGCAGCGATGTCGTGCAGCACCAGGTTGACCAGGGTCGGCAGGTCGGTATCGGACGAGGCGCCAGCGCGCCCGCCCACGGCAAGAATGGTGCCGGCCGCCAAGGTGTTGTCCAGGGTGCCTATGACCTGCTGGAGCACATGCTCGGCGCGCAGCAAGGCCTTGGTGGCCGGGGTGGTCTGGCTCAGCTGCAGCTCGGCAATGGCCGACATGGTGGCCTGCATCGCGGCCGAGGCGTTGTTGAGTGGCTGGCGGATCTCATGCGAGAGCAGCTGAAGCATTTCGCTGTGCTCGGTGAGCATGGCGGTGCGCCAGTCCAGCAAGGTGCGCAGCTTGAGCAGCTCGCTTTTCTCTTCGGTGCGCTCCAGATCGGTGGACGAGAGCGCGGCCAGCTGCGCGCGCAGGTCGTCGGTTTGCGCCGCGTTGGCGTATTCGGCGCTGCAGTCCTGCATCAGCATCAGCACGCCCTGGGCGGTTTTGTTGCCTGCCGGCCCGGGCCAGAGGTGGGGCGAGAGGCTGATGCGGCGCCAGGCGACATGGCCATGGGCATCGGTCTTGCGCGTGTCGAACTGCTGGCGCAGGCCCTGGGCGGCGGCCTGCAGCGCGTCGTGGTGCTGCTGGGCAAAGTCGGGCGGCAGCGCTTCGTCGAGCAGTTGGCCGACGATGCCGGTCGTGGGCACGCCAAACCATTCGCACCACTGCGGTGTGGCCAGGCGCAGGCGCTGGTCACGGCCCCAGTAGGCCATGGCGACGGGGCTGCTGCCAAACAGGCGCAGCAGCTGGGCGGGGGCGTACCAGAGGGCGTCGGCGCTGGAGGGGGTGCTGGTGGGCGGCGTTGAAGCTGGCGGCATAGGAGCGGGGGCGCAGGAAAAGAGCGGCTGTCAATGATGTCGCAGCGGGATGTGCGCTTTCATGCGCCCGCCAGGCCGGAGCCCCGATGATAATAGGCTGTGGCCCTGCCAGCGCGTCGCACAAGCGGCGGCCAGCGGGCTTTGCGTATTGTCTGTGTTCTGTCTGGTATGGATCGCCTCAAGCAGCTCGAATCATTTGTCGCCATCGCCTCGCGCGGCAGCCTCACGGCCGCTGCCAAGGCCGAAGGCGTGGCCCCGGCCATCATGGGCCGCCGGCTCGATGCGCTGGAGGAGCGCCTGGGTGTCAAGCTGCTGGTGCGCACCACCCGCAAGCTCACCCTGACCTACGAGGGCGCGGCCTTTCTGGAAGACTGCCAGCGCCTGCTGGCCGAGCTGGCCAGTGTCGAGGCCAGCGTCAGCGCCGGCGGCATCAAGGCCACAGGCCATCTGCGCGTGACCGCGCCGGCCGGCTTTGGGCGCCGCCATGTGGCGCCGCTGCTGCCGCTCTACCATGCGCGCCACCCCGACGTGACGATCTCGCTGAACCTGAGCGACCGCCTGGTCGACCTGGCCGGTGAGGGCTATGACTGCGCGATCCGCGTGGGCGACCTGCCCGATTCCTCGCTGGTCAGCGTGCGCGTGGCGGACAACCGGCGCCTGTGTGTGGCCACGCCCGAGTACCTGCGCCGCCGCGGCATTCCGCGCCACCCCAGCGAGCTGAGCCAGCATGACTGCCTGACCTTGTCGAGCGAGGCCTCGCAGACGCGGGGCTGGGCGTTTCGCATGCCGGCAGCCACTGGCGCCAGCGAGGTGGTCTATCTCAAGCCCGGCGGCCCGCTCGATTGCTCGGACGGCCAGGTGCTGCACGACTGGTGCCAGCAAGGCTGGGGCATTGCCTGGCGCAGCACCTGGGAGGTCGAGTCCGAGATTGCCGCCGGCCGCCTGGTCGAGGTGCTGGAGGACTTTGCCGCGCCGCCCAACGGCATCTATGTGATGTTCCAGCAGCGCAAGCACCTGCCGCTGCGGGTGCGCTTGTGGATCGATTTCGTCAAGCAGCACTACGAACGAGCCGATTTCTGGAAAAAGATGGAGTAACACGATGACTTTGGAAGCTGTTCTGGCCTGCCTGCACCTGCTGGCCTTGTTGACCATGGTGGTTTTTCTCTCCAGCGAGGCGGCGCTGTGCCGCGCCGAGTGGATGAATGGGGCTGTGGTGCAGCGCCTGGCGCGCCTCGATCTGATCTACGCCTTTGCCGCGCTGGCGGTGCTGGCCACCGGCCTGCTGCGCCTGTTTCTGGGCGCCAAGGGCGTGACCTGGTATGTCAGCCAGCCGCTCTTTCACCTGAAGATGACCTTGGTCGTCGTCGGCGTGGTGCTGTCGTTCAAGCCGACAGCCGTGTTCCGCCGCTGGTTACGGCAATTGCGCGACAATGGCGCTTTGCCCGGGGACGCCGAGGTGCGCGCCACGCGTAAATGGGTCATGTGGCAAGCCCATCTGATTCCCGTGATCGCCGCCGTCGCCGTGTTTTATGCCCGGGGCTGGTAAACCGGCCTGGCGCTGGTAACTGCTTCGTCTAAGTTTCAAATATGTTGCAAGTCAAAAAAGATTTGCTCGCAGTGCTTGCTGCCGAGCTCGAGAAATTGTCGCCTGGCGCAGGTAGCCGTGCGGCCTTTGAAACGCCCAAGGTGGCCGCGCACGGCGACTATGCCGTGACCGCCGCGATGCAGCTGGCCAAGCCGCTCAAGGCCAACCCCCGCGCACTGGGCGAGCAGCTCAAGGCCGCGCTGGAGGCCACGCCCGCCTTTGCGCAGTGGGTGGAAGCGGTCGAGATCGCCGGTCCCGGCTTTTTGAACCTGCGCCTCAAGCCCGCTGCCAAGCAGCAGGTGGTGCAGGAAGTGCTGGCCCAGGGCGAGCGCTTTGGCATGCAGCCCCAGCGCGATGAAAAGATCATTGTCGAGTTTGTCTCGGCCAACCCCACCGGTCCGCTGCACGTGGGCCATGGCCGCCAGGCCGCGCTGGGCGATGCGATCTGCAACCTCTACGGCAGCCAGGGCTGGTCCGTGCACCGCGAGTTCTACTACAACGATGCGGGCGTGCAGATCGACACCCTGACCAAGAGCACCCAGCTGCGTGCCAAGGGCTTCAAGCCCGGTGACGACTGCTGGCCCACCGACAGCGAGAACCCGCTGGCCAAGAACTTCTACAACGGCGACTACATTGGCGATATTGCCCAGGCGTTCCTCGCCAAGCAGACCATCGAGGCCGATGACCGTGCGTTCACCGCCAATGGCGATGTCGAGGACTACGACAACATCCGCAACTTTGCGGTGGCCTACCTGCGCAACGAGCAGGACAAGGATCTGCAGGCCTTCAACCTCAAGTTTGACGAGTACTACCTCGAGTCGAGCCTGTACCAGAACGGCCATGTGGACGAGACCGTCAAGCGCCTGATCGCCAGCGGCCACACCTATGAGCAAGATGGCGCGTTGTGGCTGCGCACCACCGACTTTGGTGACGACAAGGACCGCGTGATGCGCAAGTCCGATGGCACCTACACCTACTTCCTGCCCGATGTGGCCTACCATACGCAAAAGTTCCTGCGCGGCTACGGCAAGGCCGTCAACATCCAGGGCACGGACCACCACGGCACCATCGCCCGCGTGCGCGCCGGTCTGCAGGCCGTCAATGTCGGCATCCCCCAGGGCTACCCCGACTATGTGCTGCACACCATGGTGCGCGTGGTGCGCGGTGGTGAAGAAGTCAAGATCAGCAAGCGCGCCGGCAGCTATGTCACCTTGCGCGACCTGATC
This sequence comes from Comamonas sp. B-9, assembly GCF_000410635.1. Taxonomy (NCBI): domain Bacteria; kingdom Pseudomonadati; phylum Pseudomonadota; class Betaproteobacteria; order Burkholderiales; family Comamonadaceae; genus Comamonas; species Comamonas sp. B-9. Next base: position 16,830 of record NZ_APCR01000297.1, on the reverse strand, counting down.
GAGTGGACCAGCAAGGATGCGGTGCGCTTTTTCCTGCTCTCGCGCAAGCCCGATACCGAGTACACCTTCGACGTCGACCTGGCCGTGGCCCAGAACAACGACAACCCGGTGTTCTACGTGCAGTACGCCCATGCGCGCATCTGCTCGGTGCTGCGCGGCTGGCAGGAGCAGGGCGGCGCTGGCCTGCCTGCGCTGAGCGGCATCGACCTGGGCGCGCTGCAGGGCCCGCAGGCCCAGGCACTGATGCAGATGCTGGCCCAGTACCCCGAGATGCTGAGCAACGCCGCCGCTGGCAATGCGCCGCACGATGTTACGTTCTATCTGCGTGACCTGGCCTCGGCCTACCACAGCTACTATGATGCAGAGCGTATCTTGGTGGATGACGAAGCCACCAAACTGGCCCGTCTGGCACTCGTGGCAGCGGTCGCGCAGGTGCTGCGCAATGGCCTGGCCGTGCTGGGTGTGAGTGCACCAGAGCGCATGTGATTTTGCGAACAAAGGTAATAACTGCAATGCGACGACATCAACGTGGTGGAACCATCCTGGGCCTGATCCTGGGGCTGCTGGTGGGCGTGGGCGCGGCCTTGGCCGTGGCCGTGTACGTCACCAATGTGCCGGTGCCGTTTGTCAACAAAGGTGGCGTCAAGGGCGAGGCCAAGGACAAGGCCGAGGCGCAGCGCAACCAGAACTGGGACCCGAACTCGCCGCTCTATGGCAAGAACCCCGCGCGGGCACCAGCGGCTGTGGCGCCGGCCGCGCAGGGCGTGGTGGTGCCAGAGCCGCCGCGCACCGTGGCTGACAACGCCACCCCGCCGGTGGAAAACAAGCCCGCCAAGCCCGAGGTGGTGCTGCCCGATCCGGCCAAGCCTGCCGACAAGCCAGCAGACAAGACCCAGGTCGCCAAGCTCGATCCCAAGGCCGGCCAGGGCGCCGATCCGCTGGGCGATCTGGCCAAGTCGCGCAGTGCCGATGGCACCGACGGCTTCCAGTACTTTGTGCAGGCCGGCGCTTTTCGCAGCCAGTCCGATGGCGATGCACAACGCGCCAAGCTGGCGATGATGGGCTGGGAAGCGCGTGTGAGCGAGCGCGAAGTCAATGGCCGCACGGTATACCGGGTGCGCGTGGGCCCATTCAACAAGCGCGATGATGCCGATGGCCTCAAAGGCAAGCTCGATGGCGCCGGCGTGGATGCGCAAATCGTCCGCGTACAGCGTTGAACTTTTGGCGGTGCAGGACACTCCTAACCGCAACTTGTCACTGGAGTTAACAAAACATGAAACGTCGTGAGTTTTCCACTTTGGCGGCTTCCGCTACTGCCGCTTCCGCGCTGAGCCTGCCTTTCGCTACTGGCGCCAACGCACAGGCCAAGTTCAAGGAAGGCAAGGACTACCTGAAGCTGGCCAAGCCCGTCACCCCCGATGCGCCCGCTGGCAAGGTCGAGGTGATCGAGTTCTTCTGGTACAGCTGCCCCCACTGCAATGCCTTCGAGCCGCAGTTTGAAGCCTGGGCCAAGACTGCCCCCAAGAACCTGCAGATCCGCCGCGTGCCCGTGGCCTTCAACAACACCTTTGTGCCCCAGCAAAAGATCTACTTTGCGCTGGAGTCGATGGGCCTGATCCCTGACGTGCATGTCAAGGTTTTCCGTGCCATCCACGTGGAGCGCCAACGCCTGAACAAGGACGACGAGATCTTTGCCTGGATGGACAAGAACGGCGTGGACCTGGCCAAGTTCAAGGAAGCCTACAACTCCTTCAGCGTCGCAGGCCAGGTGCGCAAGGCCACCCAGCTGCAAGAGTCCTACGGCGTCGAAGGCGTTCCATCGCTGGGCGTGGCGGGCAAGTACTACACCGACGGCACCCGTGCCGGCTCGATGAGCAACGTGCTGCAAGTGGTAGAGTTCCTGGCGGCACAAGGCTGAGCGGCCTCCCCAACGCTTTAGACAAAGCCCGCACGCGCGGGCTTTTTTGTGCCAAAAACGGCCCAACGCTCCAGCATGGCTACAATGGGGCAGAGCAAGATTCATGCCTTATGAGACACCGTATTTTTAACACTTTGTTGGTGGCAGTGGCCCTGGCCGTGCCGCTGCTGTCGCACGCCGAGCGTGCAGACCGCACCAAGCCCATGAACATCGAGGCGGACGATGGCCGCCACGATGAACTCAAGCAGACCAGTGTCTTCACGGGCAATGTGGTGGTGACCAAGGGCACCATCATCATCCGTGGCGCGCAGCTGACCGTGAGCCAGGACCGCGACGGCTTCCAGCACGGCGTGGTCACCGCTGCGCCGGGCAAGCTCGCGTTCTTCCGCCAAAAGCGGGATTCCGCCCCTGGCGCGCCCGACGAGTTCGTCGAAGGCGAAGGCGAGGTCATCACCTATAACGGCCGCGACGACACCGTGCACTTTGAGCGCCGTGGCGAGCTGCGCCGCTACCGCGAGACCACGTTGACCGACCAGGTCAGTGGCCCGCTGATCGTCTACAACAACCTGAGCGACACCTTCACGGTCTCCGGCCAAAAGGGTGCCCAGGCGGCGGCCGATCCCAAGCCCGGCGCGCCCAAGAAGGACCGCGTGCGCGTGATCCTGACGCCCAAGGCCGACGGCAAGGCGGACGACAAGGCCAGCGCCCCGGCCAAGCCCGCTGCCGATGACAAGACGCCATTGCGCCCCAGCACCCAACTGAACGACGGAGCCAAGTAACCGTGGCAGAAAACTCGTCGACCATTTCCGTCAACGCCCGGGTCGCCAACAGCGACCACCGCAGCCAGCTGGAGGTCTTGCACCTGGAGAAGTCCTATGGCAGCCGCAAGGTGGTCAAGGATGTATCGCTGTCGGTGCGCAAGGGCGAAGTGGTGGGTTTGCTCGGCCCCAATGGCGCGGGCAAGACCACCTCGTTCTACATGATCGTGGGCCTGGTGCGCAGCGATGGCGGGGATATCCGCATCGATGGGCAGTCGGTAGCCAATATGCCGATCCACCAGCGCTCGCAGCTGGGCCTGTCCTCCCTGCCGCAGGAAGCCTCGATCTTTCGCAAGCTCAGCGTGCAGGACAATGTGCGCGCCGTGCTGGAGCTGCAAAAGGATGAGCATGGCAAGCCGCTCTCGCGCGCCGAGGTCGAGCGCCAGCTCACCGCGCTGCTGCAGGAGCTGCGGGTCGAGCACCTGCGCGAGTCACCGTCGGTGGCGCTGTCCGGGGGCGAGCGCCGCCGCGTCGAGATCGCCCGTGCGCTGGCCACCCAGCCCCGTTTCATCTTGCTCGATGAGCCCTTCGCCGGCATCGACCCCATCGCCGTGATCGAGATCCAGCGCATTGTCGCCTTCCTCAAGGAGCGCGGCATTGGTGTGCTGATCACCGACCACAATGTGCGCGAAACCCTGGGTATCTGTGACCATGCCTGCATCATCAGCGATGGCAAGGTGCTGGCCGCCGGGACGCCGCAAGAGATTGTGGAGAACGCAGAGGTCCGGAGGGTGTATCTGGGTGAACATTTCCGTATGTGACACCGCACGCCTTGGCGGGCGTGCCAGCCAAGCTACCGACCTGCGCTGCGGGCCCGGTAGGGCTGATCTGTTGCCAACTGCCGCAGCCGCTGCAAAGGCGCAGCCATGATGCCGTCGCTGTCGCTGCGCGTATCGCAGAACCTGACCCTGACGCCCCAGCTGCAGCAGTCGATCCGCCTGCTGCAGCTGTCCACGCAGGAGCTGACGCAGGAAGTCGAGCAGATGCTCGACGAAAACCCGTTTCTGGAGCGCGAGGGCGATGAGGCCCCCGAGGCCGAAGCCGGTAAAGAAGCCGCTGAATCTGCCGAAGCTGCAGACGCAGCCGACAAGGCTGCCGATACTGCTGCCAGCGCCGACACCAGCAACAGCAGCGATTTCGAGCCCGGAACCTCCGACCAGCCGCTGGATTTTGCTGCGGGCAAGGAAACCGGCGTCGATGCGGAGGCCGCTGCCGGCGATTCGGCATCGGACTGGGAAGAGTGGGGCGGCGATCTGCCCGCCCGCTCCAGCGCAGGCGATGACGACGACGAGACGCCGATGTCCGACCGCCGCAGCGAGCACCTGAGCCTGCAGGATGTGCTGCACCGCCAGGCCTTGTCGCTGCGCCTGTGCCAGGAAGACCGGGCCGCGCTCTACTTTCTGATCGAATCGCTGAACGACGACGGCTACCTCGAAGAAACGCTGGCCGAGCTCGCGCAAAGCTTTGGCGATGCTTCGGACCCCGAGCGCTACGAGGCGCTGCTGCACCACCTGACCGTGGCGCTGCGCTTGCTGCAAAGCCTGGAGCCGATTGGTGTGGGCGCGCGCAACCTGTCAGAATGCATGCAGCTGCAGATCAAGGCCCAGCAGCGCCTGTTGGATGAAGAGGGCTCGGACACGCCCGAGGCCGATGCGCTGGCGCTGGAGACTGCCTTGCTGGTCTGCCAGGAGTCCCTTGATCTGCTGGCGCGCCGTGATGTGCGCAAGCTGGTGCAGCTGACCGGCTGTAACGAGGCGGCGGTGCGCAGCGCGCTGGCGCTGATCGCCAAGCTCGAACCCCGCCCCGGCCGGCCCTATGCCGATGTGGACCGCAACACCATCATCCCCGATGTCATCGTGCGACCCAGCAATGAGCGCGGCCTGCCGGTGCCCGGTTTCAGCGTGCAGCTCAATGCCGAGGTGATGCCGCGCCTGCGCGTGCAGGATGTCTACGCCAATGCCTTGCGCAGCCACAAGGGCAGCGAAGGCCATGGCGCACTGCAGCAGCGGCTGCAGGAGGCGCGCTGGTTCATCAAGAACATCCAGCAGCGCTTTGACACCATCTTGCGCGTCTCGCAGGCCATCGTCGAGCGCCAGCGCAATTTCTTTGTGCATGGCGAGCTGGCGATGCGCCCCATGGTGCTGCGCGAGATTGCCGATGAGCTGGGCCTGCATGAATCCACCATCAGCCGCGTGACCACGGCCAAGTACATGGCCACGCCCCAGGGCACGTTTGAGCTCAAGTACTTCTTTGGCTCGGGCTTGGGCACCGAGACCGGGGGCAGTGCGTCGAGCACGGCCGTGAAGGCGCTGATCAAGCAGCTGCTGGACGAGGAAAGCGCGAAGAAGCCGCTGTCGGATGCAAAAATCGCCGATCTGCTGCAGGCCCAGGGCATTGAATGCGCGCGCCGCACGGTGGCCAAGTACCGCGAGGCCATGCGCATCCCGCCCGCCAGCTTGCGCAAGGCGCTGTAGCCAAAGTCTCAGCCACCATAAAAAAACCGCAGCTGCCTGGGCACTGCGGTTTTCGCTTGTGGAAGCTGCCGATTTACTTCGGCCACAGCCACCAGATGAACAAGGCCAGAGCGGCGAGCATCAGGCCGAACTTGGTGAACTTGTAGGCCGTCTTGTTCCAGGCCTTGAAGCGGCGGCGGTACTGGCCCATGTAGAACGAGATCTTGAAGATGCGGCTGATGAAGCCGCGCGGATCACCTTCGTTGTTGGGCGAGCTGGCGGCAGCCACCACATGCGTGCCCAGCCAGCGGTTGAGCCACTGCGCAAAGCCATTGGTCATCGGGCGCTCGACATCGCAGAACAGCACGATGCGGTTGCCTTCGGAGCGGTTCTCGGCCCAGTGCATGAAGGTCTCGTCAAAGATCACGCCTTCGCCCTCGCGCCAGCTGTAGGGCGTGCCATCGACCTCGATCATGCAGCGGTCGTCATTGGGCGCCAGCACGGCGAGGTGGTAGCGCAGCGAGCCGGCATAGGGATCGCGGTGCAGGTTGAGCTTGGCGCCGGGTGGCAGCTCGGCAAACATGGCCGCCTTGATGCCGGGGATGGACTGCACCAGCGCCGTGGTCTTGGGGCACAGCTCCATCGCAGACGGGTGGGCCTGGCCGTACCACTTCAGGTAGAAGCGCTTCCAGCCGGTCTTGAAGAAGGAGTTGAAGCCCGCATCGTCGTTGTTGGCCGCGGCCTTGATCTGCATGGCCTGGTGCAGGCCAATGGCCTCTTCGCGGATCTCGCGCCAGTGGGCCTGCAGTGGGGCGAGGTCGGGGAAGGTGCTGGTGGGCAGGTAGGGCGTGCGCGGTACCTTGCTGAACATCAGCATGAACACATTGAACGGGGCCGTGAAGGTGGAGTGGTCAAACAGCTGGCGCAGCAGCTTGTGCCGCACCTTGCCGCGCAGGTGCATGTAGAGGCCGCAGCCAAAGAAAAGCAGCACCAGGGCCAGAACGATGATTTTTGCCATAGACAGCGATTTTAGCGACTGCGCTGTGGCGGCGGGCTGCGCAAGCGCAAACTGGCGCGCGGCAAGGGCTGCGGGGCGGTGGGATGGCCTGCTGCCAGCAGGCCTATTGCGGTTTTGTCAACTGCAGGCCGGGTGGGCTTACCTGGGCTGGGCGGCAAAGGCGGTCTTGAGGCGCTGCAGCATCTCGCGGTTGAGCTGGCGCTGCTGGCCGCTCCAGTGCGTCATCGCCTTGTTCAGCTCGGCCTGCAGTGCGTTGGCGGTCTGCCAGTCGCCCTGGCCTGCGGCCCAGATCGCGTACTCGGCCATCACATCGAAGCTGCCCGAGTGCTGGCGCGCAAAGTCAAAGCTCTTGCGCGCCATCGCCTGGTCGCCCAGCTGGGCATAGGCCTTGGCCACCAGCAGGCCCACGGCCTCGGCACGAAAGTGCACATCGGCCTGGGCAATCACGCGCAGCTGCTGCAGCGCCTGCTGTGGATGGCCGGCCTGGTAGGCCGCTTGCGCAGCGCCCCAGCGGATATCGAGGTCGTTGGCAAACGGGCCCTTCATGCTGGCCTCGAAGTGGCCAAAGGCCTGCTCGGCCTGGCCATTGGCCAGCAGGGCCTGGGCCAGGCGGATCTGGTTCTGCGCGGTGGGGCTGTAGTCGTAGGCGGCCTGGGCTTCGCGCACTTCGCGGGTCGGGTCCAGCGCCTTGACGGCATTGCTCGCCAGGCTGCGGGCATGGCGCTGCAGGCGCGAATTGGGCAGGTAGATGGCAAAGAAATACACCACGCTGCCCAGGAAGGGGAAGGCCAGCAGCACAAACAGCCAGTAGTTGTTCTGGCCGCTGCGCACGGCGTGGACCGCAAAAAACAGTGCAATGATGACGTGTACGCCGGCTCCGAGGTAGGGCATCCGCATTCTCTCTGAGTGATGGAGGGGAAGGGCGGCTGCACCGAGGGCTGCGGCCCGCTCTGGGGCCAGACTATAGCAGCCAGCCACCCGTTACGCCTGCGCTATGGGAGCCGGGCTGGCGAATGCCACTGGCACAGTCCACATTCCCGTGCGCTTGGCAGACAATGGGGCAAGCGCGTATGCTTGCCCCCCTGCTTATGAACCAACTGCATTTGTTTTTGCCCTGCGCCGCCGGCGTCGAGGGCCTTTTGGCGGACGAAGTCCATGCCATCACCGGCGCCAGCGGCCAGGACCTCCTGATGGCGCGCGGCGGCGTCATGCTGCGCGGCATGTGGCGCGATGCGCTGCTGCTGAACCTGCACAGCCGCCTGGCCCAGCGCGTGCTGGTCGAGCTCTCGCACAGCATGTACCGCAACGAGAACGACCTTTACCGCGCCGCCAGCGAGGTGGCCTGGGAGATCTGGTTCTCGCCCAAGGAGACCTTCAAGATCGAGGTCACCTCCCAGCACAGCCCGCTGACCAGCCTGAACTTTGCCGCGCTGCGCGTCAAGGATGCGATTGCCGACCGCTTCCGCGAGCGGCGCCACGGCGTGCGCCCCAGCGTGGAGACGCACCACCCCGATGTGCGCGTGCACCTGCACCTGACCACCGATGGCGCCACCATCTATATCGACACCTCGGGCGAGGCGCTGTTCAAGCGCGGCTGGCGCGAGGACAAGGGCGATGCGCCGCTCAAGGAAACGCTGGCCGCGGCGATGATTGCCGCGAGCGGCTGGGACCCGCACGGTGACGACCCGCAGCCGCTCTACGACCCCTGCTGCGGCAGCGGCACGGTGCTGATTGAAGCGGCCCAGATCGCGCGTAAGATCCCGGCCGGTATCCTGCGCCGCTTTGCGTTTGAAAAGCTGGTGCCCTTCCAGCGCCATGTCTGGGAAGCGATGCTCGACGAGGCCGAGCGCCAGATCCTGCCCCAGAGCCCCGTGGGCATCTATGGCTCGGATATCTCGTTCCGCATGGTCGATTTTGCCCAGCGCAATGCCGAGCGCGCCGGTGTGGCCGAGACCATCGAGCTGCGCGGCGGCGATGCGCTGCAGCGCATGCCCCCCTGCGAGCAGCCCGGCATGATGCTGCTCAACCCGCCGTACGGCGAGCGTATCGCGGCGGCGGGCGCTGCCGGCCGCAATGCGGCCGAGCGCATGGGCCATGTCGAGCGCGCAGGGCGAGAGACGGCGCAGACCGAAGATGGCGGCGAGTTCTTCACCCAGCTGGCCAGCCACTGGAAAAAGAACTACAGCGGCTGGAGCGCCTGGATGCTGACGCCTGACCTCAAGCTGCCCGGCAAGATGCGCCTGAAGGAATCGCGCCGCACCCCCATGTGGAATGGCCCCATCGAGTGCCGCTTGTTCCGCTTTGACATGATCAAGGGGGCGCTCAAGCCCCGGGGAGAGCAGCCCGCGCCAGGCGGTCAACCATGAAGGTGGTGCTCAAGTGGCCATCGTGCAATGAAGGCTACGCCGGACCGCTTCCCCGGCCGGTGGTGCTGGACACCAATGTGGTGCTCGACATGCTGATCTTTGATGACCCGCATATCCCGCCGATCCGCACGCTGGTGGCCCAAGGCGCGCTGCGCTGGATTGCCGACGAGGCCCAGCGCATCGAGCTCGAACGCGTGCTGCACTACAGCCAGATCGCCCCGCGCGTGAGCTACTACGGCAAGACGCCCGAGGGGGTGATGGCCGCCTTCGATGCGGCCGTGCAGTATGTCGATGCCGCCCCCAAGATCCGCTTTAGCTGCACCGATCCGGACGACCAGCATTTTCTGGACCTGGCCAGCCAGCACCAGGCCTTGCTGGTGAGCAAGGACAAGGCGGTGCTCAAGCAGCGCAAACGAGTGGCCACCTACTACGGCGCCACCGTGGGCAACCTGCTGCAGATGGAGCCTGCCGAGGCCCAAGCGCTGGCCTGAGCGCCCGCGCCAGCACAGGGTGGGCGCGGCTTCAACTGTTGCGCCCCAACCACCCATGGCCTGGCGGGCGATGCGCGGCCTATGCGGCCCGTCTGGGCGCCCGCCGCTATCATGGGACCCATTGCGCAGGGACGGCCCTGCATGGCGCTGCAGCAGTGGCGCGCACCTCCGCCAGGACGGCCTGGCCATTCCAATATTCCGTTTGTTCAAGGAGTTCGATATGGCCTGGGTGTATTTGCTGGTTGCCGGTGTGCTGGAGGTGGTGTGGGCGTTCACGATGAAGCAGTCCCATGGTTTTACTAACATCAAATACAGCGCGATCACGCTGGTGGCGATGATCGCCAGCTTTGGCCTGCTGTCGGTCGCGATGCGCAGCCTGCCGCTGGGCACGGCCTACACCATCTGGACGGGCATTGGCGCCGTGGGTGCCTTTATCGTGGGCATCACCGTGCTGGGCGAGGCGCTGACGCCGATGCGTGTGGTAGCGGCCTTGCTGATTGTCAGCGGTCTGGTACTGATGAAGCTGTCCTCTTCCTAATGGCCTGCGGGCGGCTGCAGCGGGGATGCCTTAGGCCTGTGAACGTGTTTGCAGGCCCTGCGACAATAGCGGGATGACCGATTCTTCTACCGCTGCAGGCACCGTGCCTCGCAAGTCCCCGTCCCGGCTTTCCACGGTTGACAAGACCCGCATCGATGACACCCGCATCAAGGTGGTGCGGCCGCTGATCACGCCCGCCTTGCTCGAGGAGTGGCTGCCGATCACCGACGAGGCCTACCAGCTGGTGGAATCGAGCCGCGCGGCCATCTCCAAGATCCTGCACGGCCAGGACGACCGCCTGGTCGTCGTGGTGGGCCCTTGCTCCATCCACGACCATGACCTGGCAATGGACTATGCCCGCCAGCTCAAGGTGCAGGCCGAGGCTTTGAAGGACGACCTGCTGGTGGTGATGCGCGTGTATTTTGAGAAGCCGCGCACGACGGTGGGCTGGAAGGGCTATATCAACGACCCGCACCTCGATGGCAGCTTTGCCGTCAACGAGGGGCTGGAGCTGGCGCGCCGCCTGCTGCTCGATATTCTGGCGCTGGGCCTGCCAGCCGGCACCGAGTTTCTGGACCTGCTGTCGCCGCAGTTCATCAGCGACCTGGTCAGCTGGGGCGCCATTGGTGCGCGCACCACCGAGAGCCAGAGCCACCGCCAGCTGGCCAGCGGCCTGTCCTGCCCGGTGGGCTTCAAGAACGGCACCGATGGCGGCGTCAAGGTGGCGAGCGACGCGATTTTGGCGGCGCAGTCCGAGCATGCCTTCATGGGCATGACCAAGATGGGCCAGAGCGCCATCTTCGAGACCCGGGGCAACCAGGACTGCCACATCATCCTGCGCGGCGGCAAGCAGCCCAACTACAGCGCGGCCGATGTGCAGGCCGCCTGCGAGGTGCTGGCCAAGGCCGGCCTGCACGAACAGGTGATGATCGACCTGTCGCATGCCAACAGCAGCAAGCAGCACCGCCGCCAGATCGAGGTGGCCGCCGATGTGGCCCAGCAGGTGGCAGGGGGCGACCGCCGCATCACTGGCGTGATGATCGAGAGCCATATCCACGAAGGCCGCCAGGACATCGTTGAAGGCCAGCCGCTGGCCTATGGCGTCTCGCTCACCGATGCCTGCATCAGCATGGAGCAGACCGTGCCGGTGCTGGCCCAGCTGGCGCAAGCGGTGCAGGCGCGCCGCGCTGCCAACCAAGGCTAAAACAAGGCAGGCGCAGGTTTAACGCTGCGCCGCGCCCAGCATGATCACGCCCATGCCGGCCAGGCACAGCAGCACGCCGGCGATGTCCCAGCTGCTGGGGCGGATGCCGTCGACCAGCCACAGCCAGGCAATCGCCGTCGTCACATAGACCCCGCCATACGCGGCATAGACCCGGCCCGATGCGGTCGGGTGCAGGCTCAGCAGCCAGACAAAGGCCAGCAGCGCCAGGGCCGCTGGCAGCAGCACCCAGGCCGGCGCCTTGTCCTTGAGCCAGAGATAGGGCAGGTAGCAGCCCACAATCTCGGCAATCGCCGTCAGCACAAACAAGGCGGTGGTGGTCAGCAGGGACATCAAGGGGCTTTCTCAAACAGAGGCAGGCGGGCGGCCAGTTCAGCGTCGTACTGCGCCAGTTGCTGCAGCTGGGCAAAGGCCGGCGCTGCAGCGGGCACGATGCGGTTGCCGCAGACCTGGGTATAGCCATCTAAAAACGAGGACGCCAGCTCGGCGCTGTGCAACCAGGTATCGGCGCAGGCCAGCAGCGCTGCGCATGCGGCCTCGCTGCGCCCCAGCTGGGCAATCGCCCAGAGCGCGGCCTGGCTTTCGACCTCGTCCAGATCGGCATGGTCTTGCACCAGCAGATCCAGCGCCCTCTGCTGCTCAGCGGCAGACAGCTGCTGCTCGGCCAGCAGGCGGCCGATTTCGGCAATGGCGGGTACGCGCGAGGGCATGCCGTATTGGTTCAGGCTCATCGGTGGGAGTGTTGCAGATAACCGCCACGTAGGCGGCTGGGGGCAGCAAGCGGGCATGCAAGCTGCCCATAGCGGATCAATCCCGATTAGAATTTCATAAATTGAGACATTGGTCTCGTAATAAGTAACTTATATACTGAAATATGAATTCTGAAGCGGATGGAAGACTGGTCAGCGCCTTGGTGCGCGGCGTCAGTATTTTGCAGTGCTTTAACAACAAGCAGCAAGAACTCAGTGGCAAAGAGCTGATGGACCTGACGGGTTTGCCCAAACCGACCTTGTTCCGCCTGACCGAGACGCTGTGCGAGCTGGGCCTGCTGCGCTATTCGGAGCGCCTGTCCAAATACGTGCTGGGCATTGGCGTGCTGAACCTGGCCTCGCCGCTGCTCTCGCGCATGACGGTGCGCCAGTTTGCCCGCCCGCAGATGCAGGAGCTGGCCAACTACATGGGCGGCCAGATCCAGCTGGCCGTCGGCGAAGGCCGGCGCCTGGTGCTGGCCGAGCTGGCCAATGGCATGGACAACAAGGTCTTCACGCCAGAGATCGGCGTGGCCGTGTCCTTGGTGCGCACTGCCACTGGCCGCGCCTACCTGCTGGGCCAGAGCGAAGCCGAGCGCCAGGCCTATCTGGACGAACTCGATGGCCGCGCGCCCGAGCGTGCTGCGCTGCTGCGCGAGCGCCTGGACGATGCGCGCCAGGACCTGGCCTTGCACGGCTTTTGCCGCAGCCATGGCGATCTGCACCGCGAGATTCTGTCGATCGCCGTGCCGCTGTCGCAGCCCATCGATGGCGAGCGCTGGGTGTTTGGCGCCTCGGTGCCCACCTACAACCCCAAGAGCCGCGAGCTGGAGACCGACATCGGCCCGCGCCTCGTGACCCTGGTGCGCTCGCTCGAAGGGCTGATCGGCACCTCCAGCCTGTCCTGATCCGAGCGGGCATCGCATCGCAAAAAACAACCACAGGAGACAAGCATGAAAGTATTGGACGGCATCAAGGTGCTGGAGATTGGCGGCCTGGGACCGGGCCCGTTCTGCGCGATGCACCTGGCCGACCTGGGCGCCGATGTGATCTCCATCGTGCGCGAGGAAAAGGGCGCAGCCCCCACCGGCAACCTGCTCAACCGGGGCAAGCGCTCGGTGTTTGCCGACCTGAAAAGCCCCGAGGGCAAGGCCTTGGTGTTGGCCCTGGTGCAGGAGGCCGATGTGCTGATCGAAGGCATGCGCCCCGGCGTGATGGAGCGCCTGGGCTTGGGCCCGGCCGAATGCCAGGCGCTGAACCCGAAGCTGGTCTATGGCCGCATGACCGGCTGGGGCCAGACCGGCCCGCTGGCCCCGCGCGCCGGCCATGACAACAACTACGCAGCGGTCTCGGGTGCGCTCTGGGGCTGCAGCCCGGCCGATGCGCGGCCCGTGTCGTCGTTTGCGATGGTGGGCGATATCGGCGGCGGCGCGCTCTACCTGATGACCGGCCTGCTCGCTGGTGTGATCCAGGCGCGCAGCAGCGGCAAGGGCTGCGTGGTGGATGCCGCGATTGTCGATGGCGCCGCCCATATGCTGAACCTGGCGCTCAGCGCCCGCCAGCGCGGCATCGTGGCCGATGTGCGCGGCCAGAGCATCCACGACAGCGCACCGTTCTACGAGACCTATGTCTGCGCCGATGGTGAGCACATCACCATTGGCAGCATCGAGCCGCAGTTCTATGCGCTGCTGCTGCAGACCCTGGGCCTGGCCGATGACCCGGACTTTGCCGCGCCCCAGTCGCAATGGGACAAGGCGCTGTGGCCGCGCCGCCGTGCACGCCTGCAGGCGCTGTTCATCACCGAGCCGCGCGCACACTGGCAGCAGGTGTTCGAGGGCAGCGATGTCTGCTTTGGCGCAGTGCTGAGCCCCTTGGAGGCATCTGACCACCCGCATATGCAGGCGCGTGGCGTCTACCACGAGCAAGGCGGCGTGTTGCAGGCAGCGCCCGCACCGCGCTTTGACGGCCAGGCCTATGACACGCCGGCGATGTGCGCCGCAGGCGCGCATACCGAGGCCGTACTGGCGCAGCTGACGGCAGGAGATGCGAGCGCTGCCTGGCGCCGCTGAGCGCGCCGGGGTGCGACAATGCTGCCCTGCCTGGGCAGCGCCTGACCGGGCTCAGATCAAGGGAGTTGCCAATGGGCATCGTGGTTTTTTACCTGCGCAACATGGCCGAGGAGGCCGAGGGCGGGCCGCCTGACTGGCAGCCGCAGTGCCTGGCCTATAGCGACAAGCAGATGAGCGAGGCACTGGCGCAATGCCAGCGCCTGCGCGCCGACCCGCGCCATGCGCATGTGGTGATGTCGTCCGAGCTGCGCGACATGGTCGGGCAAATAGGGGTGGCCGCCGTCGAAGACGGCCGCACGCCCGATGGCGAGCACTATGACTGGAGCAAGGCCGGGCGGGCAGGGATGAGCCGCCGCAATGCGATGGAGCCGCCCAAAACGCGCGGCAGCGCCAGCAACGAATAAGCCGGTTTTTTCAGCTTCGCGCAGGCCACTGGAAAGGGGCAGGCTGCTTGTTCAAGAAGGCCTGCACGGCCTCGCGGTGCTGGGCCGTACCCATCGCCAGCGCCTGGGCGTTGGCCTCCTGCTCCAGCAGCGCCGGCAAGTCGTTCGCCGCCATCGCCAGCGAGCGTTTGATCAAGCTCAGCGCCACCGGCGATGCGCCCACAAAGCTGTGCGCAATCGCCTGGGCCCGCGCTTGCAGCTGCTCGGGGGCGACCAGCTCGCTGGCAATGCCCAGCTGCAAGGCCTCCTGGGCAGAGACCTCGCGGCCCGACAGCATCAGTTCCCGCGCGCGCTGCACGCCGACGACGCGCGGCAAGGTGTAGAACGCCGCGCAGTCGGGCACGACACCAACGCGGATAAAGGACATCGCAAAACGCGCCCGGTCGGACGCAATGATGAAGTCCGCCGCCAAGGCCAGGCTAAAGCCCGCGCCATAGGCGGCACCGTCCACCGCCGCAATCACCGGCTTGTCCAGCAGCATCAGGTCCTTGAGCCAGTGGTGCAGGCTGGACAGCCGCGCGCGCCAGCCGGCATTGTCCAGGCCCGATGCCGCAATATTGCCCAGGTCACCGCCCGAGCAGAAATGGTCGCCAACGCCGGTCAGCACCAGCGCGCGCAGGCTGGCATCGGTCTGCACCAGGCGCACCACCTCGGCCATCTCCTCGCGCATCTGTGGGTCAAAGGCATTGCGCTTGGCCGGGTAGTTGAAGCGCAACGTGGCCACGCCGTCCTGGCGTTCAAAAATGATGCGTTCGTAGTGGCGGCTCATGCGGCGCTCCTGGGGAAGTAGGACGCACGCATATCGCGTCCGCCACGCAGCGCGGCGCCGCCATCGACCGGGATGATGGCGCCCGTCACATAGCTGGCCTGCTCGGACGACAGGAACAGCGCCATGTGGGCGACATCGTCGGTGCTGCCCATGCGCAGCAGCGGCACCGTAGAGACAGCGCGCTCGAGCGCATCGGCAGTGGGCGCCAGGCGGCGCATGCCTTCGGTATCGCCGATGGGGCCGGGCGAGATGCTGTTGACGCGGATGCCGTCCTCGCCCCATTCCAGCGCCAGCACCTTGGTCATCATGTCGATGCCGGCCTTGGCCGCGCAGGCATGGACCTGGTACATGGTCGGGTTGACGCCTTGCGGCGCCGAGATATTGATGACGCTGGCGCCGGGCTTGCGCAGCATCGGGTAGGCCAGGCGCAGCACATGGAAGCTGCCATTGAGGTCGATATCGACAACGGTCTTGAAGCCGTTGGGCGACAGATCCTTGGCCGGCGCAATGAAGTTGCCCGCCGCGCCCGAGACCAGCACATCGATGGGGCCAAAGCGGGCATGGGCCTGCTCCAGCGCGGCCTGCACGGCAGCCGGGTCGCGCACATCGGCGCTCAGGCCCAGGGCCTGGGCGCCCAGTGCTTCCAGCTCGGCAGCGGCCTGCGCCACCTTGTCGGCCGAGCGGCTCATGACCACCACATGCGCGCCCGCGCGGGCGAAGGCCTTGGCAATGCCCAGGTTGATGCCACTGCTGCCGCCGGCGACAAACACATGCTGGTGGCGAAAGGAGAAAGAGCTCATGGGTGTTCCGTATGCAAAGAAAGGGAGGGGGCGGCGGCTTGCTGCGCCGCCTCCTGCAGTGCGCGCCACTGGATCTTGCCGGTGGCGGATTTGGGCAGCGCGGCGAGAAAGTCCACCGCGCGCGGCACCTTGTAGGCGGCCATCTGCGCGCGGCTCCAGCCGATGATCTCGTCTTCGGAGCTCTGCGCGCCGGGCCGCAGCACCACCAGGGCCTTGACCGATTCGCCGCGCCTGGCATCGGGCACGGCGATCACGCAGGCCTCCAGCACGGCCGGGTGGCTGTAGAGCATGTTCTCGACCTCGGCGGGCCAGACCTTGTAGCCATTGGCATTGATCATGCGTTTCAGGCGGTCGCGCATGAAGTAGTAGCCATCCGCGTCCACCGAGGCCAGGTCGCCGGTGCGAAAGTAGCGACGGCCATGGCGCTCGAAAAAGGCCTCGCGGTTGGCCTCGTCATTGCGCCAGTAGCCCTGCATCACCTGCTCGCCGCTGGAGACCAGCTCGCCCACCTCGCCAGCGGGCAGCTCTTCCAGGGTCTCGGGGTCGATGATCATCGAATGCACACCCTGGGTGGGCACGCCCAGGCACTGGCGCTTGGTGTGGCCTGGCGGGTTGGCGTGCAAGAACGCGGCGGTCTCGGTCAGGCCATAGCCTTCGCTGTAATGCAGGCCATAGCGCTCGGCCAGCATCTGCGAGACGGCCTCGGGCATAGCCGCGCCGCCGCCGGCCAGCATGGCCAGGCTCGACAGGTCCAGCCCATGGGCAGCGGCCTGGCTGAACAGGTCGATCACCATGCTGGGCGGCGCGGTCCAGGCGGTGACCTGGTGGCGCTCGATCAGCCGGGCGGCCAGCAGCGCATCCCAGCGCGGCATCATCACCACGGTGCCGCCCACGGCAATGGGCATGTTCATGCCGTACTGCGTGCCCAGCATGTGGAACATCGGCGCGACCGACAGAAACACCAGGTCGTCATTGAAGCCGCGCCACAGACGCGAGCCGGTGAGCGACGCCAGCACCGAATGGTGGCTGTGCATGCAGCCCTTGGGGTGGCCGGTGGTGCCCGAGGTGTAGGGGATGGTGGCCAGCATGCCCGCCTGCGGCGGGCCGGGCGCCAGCTGCAGCGCCAGCGCTGCGGCAAAACCATGGTAGGGGCCGGCGGGCAGCGGCAGGCGCGGC
>NZ_KE148532.1:125052-134126 GCF_000410635.1 Comamonas sp. B-9 | reverse complement strand
TGCCGGGGTGTTGCAGGCGGACGGCTTGCATGTCCACGGCCAGGCCGGCTGCCGGTGCGCGGTCTTCTGTGGCGGCGGTGTGGGCCGGGGTATCGAGCAGCGGGGCAATGCGGCGGGCAGCGAGCAAGGTGCGGCCCGCTTCCATCGCGCCACGGCGGATGTGGACGAGGGGCTCCAGCGCCGCGAGCAGCAGCAAGGTGGCTAGCGCGGCTATAGGCGCGCCAATCTCGCCCTTCTGCGCCAGCCAGGCCGCGCAAAGCAGCGCAGCAGCGGTGGCGCAGTGGCCCAGCATCGCCATCGCAACGGCTACCTGCGATTCCAGCCGGTTGAGGCGGATATCGGCAGCCCACTGCTGGCGCTCTGCCGCAGCAATGCGGGCCATCTGGCGCTGCAGGCTGCCGGCCATCACCAGCTCGGTCTGCGCGCCCACCGCATCAATCACCTGGGCCCGCAGATGCTCGCCGGCAAAACTGCGGCGCAGCGCGGTCATAAAGCCCTGGCGCACACACCAGGCCACGCAGGCCAGGCCACCGGCCAGCACCATGGCGCCCACCAGCAGACCGCTTTGCCAGTTCAAAAAGACCGTCAGCGCCAACGCGGTGACGCAGGCGCTGACCAGCAGCGAGACGGCGGGGGTGAGCAGGCGCAGGTAGACGGCATCCAGCGCATCGATATCGGCGGTGAGGCGGTGCAGCAGGCGGGCAGGGCGCTGGCGCAGCGCCAATGCGGTATCGGCGGCAGCCAAGCGCGAGAACAGCTGCACCCGCAGGGCGGCCAGTACGCGCAAGGTGGCGTCATGCGTGACGACCCGCTCGCTGTAGCGCGCGCCGGTGCGCAGCATCGAGAAAAAGCGCACACCCGCGCCGGGCGCAAACACATCAAACACCACGGCCGTGGCGGTAGACAGCCCCGCCACATAGGCAGCGGTGAGGAACCAGCCCGACAGGCCCAGCAGCGCCATGCCGGCGCACACGGTGATTGCAGCGAGCACACTGCCCAGCAGCATGCGCCGGCGGTAGGGCGATTGCGCAAACAGCTGGACGATGGGGCGCAGCGCGTTCCAGGCCTTCATGCAATGGTCCTCATGGCGGCGGGCAGCCCCGCGGCAATGGGTGCTTGGCTGCCATCGAGCGACAGCACCCGGTCCATGCAGGCGGCCAGCAACGGATCATGGGTAGCGACCACCAAGGTCGCGCCGCGCGCTGCCAAGGCCAGCAGGCCCTGGCGTACAAACTGGGCGGTCTCGGCATCGAGGTGGGCCGTGGGCTCATCGGCCAGCACCAGGCGGCAGCCGGGCGTGGCGGCTGCGCGTGCCAGGGTCAGGCGCAAGGCCTCGCCACCCGACAGGCCCAGGCCCCCGTCGCCCACCACGGCATTGCCGCGCAAGGCCAGCACGGGGCCCAGGGCCGCGCTCTGTACCGCTCGCTGCAGTGCGGCCTCGTCGATATCGCGGCCCAGGCGAATGTTGTCCACCAGGCTGGCGGCCAGCACATGGGGCTTTTGCGCGACCCAGGCCATGCCGCTGCGCAGGCCGGCGGCGTGGGCTGCATCCATGGGCCGTCCATCGATGTGGATGCTGCCTGCGCTGGGGGCTGCCAGGCCCGCGATCAGTGCCATCACCGTGGATTTGCCGCTGCCGCTTTCGCCCCACAGCGCGATGCGCTCGCCACCGGCAATCTCGGCGCTGAAGGACTTGACCACCAGCGGGCTGTTGGCAGTGTATTGAAAGCTGAGATCGTTGATCGTCAGCGCGGCAGCTGCTGCCGTGTTGGCGCTGGCAACGCGGGCTTGGTCGCTATCGCTGCCACCCACCAGCTGCGGGCCAGGCTGCTGCAGCGCTTGCAGTGCCTGCTCGGCCGCCACACCGGCGGCCTTGTCATGCCACACGGCCGAGAGTTCGCGCAGCGGCTCAAAAAATGCCGGGGCCAGCAGCAGCACAAACATGGCTTGTGCCAGCCCTAAGGTGCCGCCCCAGCTGCCAAACGGGATCTGGCCCAGCAGATGAAAACCGACATACACAGCGACCAGGGCCACGCCCAGCGCGGAGAACAGCTCCAGCACCGCAGAGGACAGAAACGCAATCTTGAGCACGGCCATGGTGTTGGCGCGCAGTTGCTCGGCCGCACCGGCCAGCTGTTGCGCCACCTGTCCGACGGCACCCAGCCCGCGAATACTGGCCAGGCCCTGCAGGCGATCGAGCAAAAACTGGTTCAGGTTGCCGACATCCTGCAAATGTTTTTTGCTGGCCGCCTCGGCCCGCCAGCCCACCAGCGCCATAAAGATCGGAATCAAGGGCGCTGCCACCAGCAGCACCAGGCCCGCCACCCAGGATAGGCAGAACACACAGACCAGGATGACCAGCGGCACCACCATGACCTTGGTGCGTGCCGTGGTGTAGCGGGCCCAGTAGGGCGTGATGTGGTCGGCCTGCTCGTTGAGCACACTGGCCGCCAGCCCGGCCGATGGGCGATGTGGGTGCAGGGGCGAGTGCAGCGCCAATGCCTGCAGCGCCTGCAGCCGCAGCTGCTGCGTATGGGCGCGCGCTGCGGCAAAAGCCCGGCGCAGGCCATAGCCATCGACCAGGGCCCGCAGCAAACCCAGCGCCAGGAACAGGACGCAAGCCTTGGCCAATGTCGACCAGGCCGCTTGCTGGTGAATCGCCTCAATCCCCCAGGCAATCACTGCCGCCTGCGGCAACCACAGCAAGGCTGCCAGCACCTGCCACCACGCGCCCTTCGCAGAGGGGCGCGTTGCCACAGCAGGGCTGCTGGCGGAAGAGGTGGCGCAGGTGGATGGCATGGGGTAAGATTTTAGTTTTCAGAAATTCTTGAAATTATTGTATATCCAAGATGCTCATTAATTCAATTTATCGAATACCTGATACGAACTACCTTCGACGAAGGGGTGGCCCTTGTCTGTCAGCGCAAATGCGCAGATTGCTACTAAATTCAGAGCACTCAAGGCCCTAAAAAACTAGATTAAGCAGAAATTGCTGCAGTCCAAAGAGCCTTCAGTCCTGGCTGCCGCACGGTGTTTCGGGCCCGCTTTGCCAAGAGCTTGAGCCGATTGTGTTGCCTAGAGTGTGAACAGAGCTTGCTGTAAGTCAAGAACAGCGCGGGTTCTCCCTATGGGGTGGGCTGGGGGAGATGGAGCGTTGTTGGGGGGCGACTGGAATTGCTGCTGACTGGCAAAAACAGGGAGATGTATTCAGCTGCGGTCAGGCGAGGTCTGGCTGTTCGGGGATGGGTGTCGAGCATTCCAGATTGCGGTAGGCATTGCTCTTGGAAACCAAGCGGCAGATAGGCCCAAAGCTCTGAAAGCTGCTGGCTGTGGAAAGACAGAGGGTTTGTACAGCGGGACGGTTACGAGTTCAGTAGTTCAGTGACGTTCATCTGGCCGTTGTACTAAGCGCAATCTCTAGGCCTTCACACAACAAGACTGGATGGTGAGGGGCCCCTGCTACTTGGCGAATCACCTCTGCTACCCAAAATCTTCACATTCTTTGTTGGACAGGCTACTCTGATAGGAATATTTATCAGAATTGATTATCTCGAATTGTCGGAATTGAAGAATAAATTAGACTTTATGAGGTTGCTGGTTTTGTTTGAGATTCTGAGTTTGCGATCGTCGCAAGCGAAAGATTTCGTTCATGAAAATTTTTCTAGTGCTTTTAAATCTATTAAATTCATTGGAGATCGTGGTGTTCGTTCAAACTTAAATAGTTCTGCCTCGCAAATCTAAGGAGTGGTCTAGATAAGGAATTTATTAATGTTTAAATTAAATAATTTACTTAGAAATTCAGTATTTGTTTTATTGTTTATTTTCGGGATATCAAGTTCTACACATGCCTGCTCATTGACTGGGCTGCAGCATGAGGTGAAATTCGATGGTGATGAGCCCACTTTAGGTAAAGAAGAAGCAGTGGCTCTTGCTCAATGGTTTACACACCAAAGAGATGTCAGATCCTATGATGAAATTGACATTGTTTCAATGTATCCAGTGGCTAGTAAAAAATTAGCTGAGATCTCTAGAAAGAGAATGCAGAATATATCGAGGCTTATAGATTCTATGAATGTCAATAGAATATCCGTAGCGCTTACTATAAGCGAGAGTCAACAGGAGGAGTTGGGGCCTGTTGGATATGTGTATCACGAAGTTTTGGTGGTAATGTCGCCTTCATGTGCTAGAGCAGGGACCTGCTGTAATATCCGTGTTAACTGAGAAAATGAAGACAACAACTTACACCTGTGGCGATAAAATGGTGGTTTTTGGAAAAGTTGAAGATCTTTTATTTCAATTGATTGCGGAGCTTAAAACAATATTCTCCGAAGTTGAATTGAATGAAATTCAAAAATTTATTGATGTTGCCGAATATGGCTTAGCATTAGAAACGGTAATAGCGATTTATTTGGAGGAAAAGAAGTCTATTAGTTCTAAGGCTCTTAACTTGATTGAGTGTCTAGGGGCTGCAATGTCAATGGATGTCAAATCTTTGCTCAAGGGTTTGTGAAGCAATAAATTCTTTAGAGGCAGATGGGTTGCGAAAACCTGCGAAGGTGTGCTAAATTGCTTGGGTCGGAGTTTTAACTTAAGCGATCTGACTGCCTTGAACTATGTTGATCACATTCAAATAATTAAATGACTTCGCAAAATGAAATATGTTTGTAGTTTTATTTATA
Organism: Comamonas sp. B-9; assembly: GCF_000410635.1. Lineage (NCBI taxonomy): Bacteria > Pseudomonadati > Pseudomonadota > Betaproteobacteria > Burkholderiales > Comamonadaceae > Comamonas > Comamonas sp. B-9. Next base: position 129,447 of record NZ_KE148532.1, on the reverse strand, counting down.
CAAATTCTTCATCCAGTGCTATGTTATTGGTATTGGAGCCTTGGGCGGAAGAGGTGTCGCTTGCTTCTGGGGTTGCTGTGAAAGTCACTGGAGAAGGTGGTTTGGTTGGTTCCACTTTTGAACTTGAGCAGTTGGATGATCGATTGATTGTGTATGCATGGCCGGATTCGATAGCGTCAATCGAAATCTTAAAGTCGTTTGCAAATAATCTCGTTTGATGCGTTTATTTATATTGATTTACCCCGTCCCATCCCTGGTTAAGTTGCTGAATATGTTGAAGGTCTCTTGGGGATTTATTATTGGGAGATTTTAGATTAAGTTTGTAAGGGATTTATGACTTGTGATAAATGGAAGACGCTCATTTTGAGTGATATTAATTACCAAAATCTAGTTGCGGAAGTTAGCTATGATGGTCAATTTTTATTGCTTTTAGACCGTGAGCAATGGAATGACTGCCTCTGTGTAGCGTTTCCTCAGCAAGACGGGATGTTAGGTGCACGTGTACCCCTGTCTGAATTTATCGATCAGCTAAAAACCTCTGCTGATCATTTGTGTCGTTGACACATTGGCGTTGGAGTATTTTGGCTCTTATAAATTTGTACTGCGACTGAACTAGACAACTGAGGCAGGCAAAGACACTCCTGTGAGAAATTTTGGCCTGACCTTGAGGTGCTATGCTGCTAAAAATGGAGATTCATAATAGTACAACTACTTGAGTTTGACACTGAAGGCATATGTTCTATTTCAAGCCTGCTTCGCCAAGGAATAGTTGGCTATGCCAATGACATTCCTACTCCGCGCGGTATATCAACTGTATGGCTTTTCCTTGCCAATAACGCCCTGCTGAAAATATATACAAGGATGCACGATACGGTAGGTTGGAATGAGGTCGGCACGCTTGTTTTCCGACTTGTTGGAAAAGATGAGAATGTGCCCGAAATAGTGCCTTTGCCGCAAGCCTGGAGGGATATCGCGGGCATTGAAAAAATGCTGGTGGTAGACGCTGATTTCACAGCGGAAAGTGGCCTTCAGGTCAGCAATAACTTAGGTGAAGTGTTTACCATCGTTTGCTCTGCAAACATTTATCAAATTGAAGTTTTAGCACCTTTTTTTCATGGGGATTTTTTGCCTGAATATGAAATATTTCATTATAAATGCGTGCTTTTATAATAAAAATCTATCATTGGGGTCGGGCTGCTTTGTGAAGTGATAAATACATGAGTGGATAGGGTCTGGTCACCACACTTAAGAACAAGCCAAAACGCATTCGCAAAACGTTGCAGATCATAAGTATCTGTCTAATGGTGTGCAGAGCGCTAACAGATTTTTTTAGATATTGTGATTTAGAGATTAGGCTGGGAATAGAATGGCAGCATTCAATTTGCAAATGATCGATTTGCAATCCATCGGATCGATTGTGTTGACCCCGCACCCTAGCGTATGTTTGTTGGTCAGTGACGCTATATCTCCAGCCATGGATTTCAAAGGTTTGGTGCGAACCCTAATCCCCGCAGGATGTCAATACTTTATGATCTTGGGGCATGCAGCGGAGGACGTGCATGACGCTTTGGATGATGCAATTGATGATTGCGATTTAGGGTATTGTGGTACGCCTACTGCTGTTCACAACGATGAGTCTGCCGAAGAAATAGCATCGTTTTTGCTGAATGCAGCGATTCCTGGTGAAGCAAATGTGCGCTGCCTGGTTGGATATGACAATGAATATAATGCAGTGCGTGAAATTGTGCAGAAATTGCGTGTTGAATATTTAAAGTCAAAGTGATTATTTAGTTCAATGGCATGAAAAATCATGTGCGCCATGTTTTCATCTATTGATTTACACGCATCAAGCAGCTAGTAGAATCATCGATTCTTGAGTGGCTTGACTGTTTTTAAAATAGAGATGGACTAAATATTCGGATGGCATTCAACATCGAAATATCAAAAGGCACGCGGTGTCAAAATGAATTTGTCTGCGAAATACACATTGATGAGCATCGTGAGGTGGTCCCGCTCATCACCACCAGATGGTCTCCTGAGATATATAAAAAACAATGGGTGGCGGCGCTTAAATTTCTTGCTGCATCCCGTTCGAGCCGATGTGCTCTTATCACATGCATTCAGCCGGAATCTATCAGTTACGGAATTACGTATTGGGCCTTATTCAGAGACTGGCATTTTGTTTATTTTCAAGAAAGATTTATTCGTGAAAATTATGAGAAATTTTTGATCTCGCCCATGATGGTAGAGCGGTATATGCCCGATAGGATGCAGGGCACTGTCGAAGAATTCAGCAGGGTGTCAGAGTGGACCTTGCCAATTTCGGATATACAAGAATTTTTGTTGTACGTAGATGATGAATAGTGCAGGAATTGAATTCAAGCGGGACGGGAGAAGGGTCGGGCAATGGCGATGACGGTTCAATACCGATGAATTTGCCTGCTAATCTGCATTTTTTGAAACGCCTTCAGTCCCTAAGCCGTCTTCGCGTCCCTGCTGCTCCAGCTTCTGCAGCACCCAATGAATATGGCTACGCAGCGCATACAACTCATCCGCATACGACAGCGGCACGGTGATTTTCTCGACCTTGCGGCTCAGTTCCAGCAGCTCGGACTGGATGCTCGCCCGGTCGGGGTTGGGTTGCTCCATCTCGTGCTCGATGGCGCGCAGCTGGCCGTACCACTTGAAGACGCGTGAGCGCACGCGGAACTGGTAGAGGGGCGGTACGACACGGGATAGCGGCAGCATGAAGGCCAGCAGGACACCCAGCACCAGCCACATGCGCTCGACCAGGTTGGCGAGCCAGAAGGGCAGGTAGCGCTGCAGCAAGGGGGCGGGCTCGTTGATGGCGCGTACGCCCTCGGGGGCGACGGCCAGTTCGCTGCTGCGGGTGTTGGGAAAGTCGCGCGCCCGGTTGAACCAGCCGGCCTGGCTATGGATGCCTTGCGAGGCCTGGGCGAACAGCTGCTTGATGGCGGGGTGGGTGTCATCGCGGGCCAGCAGGGACGTGGTGGAGGCCAGCAGGTGCACGTTTTGCGGCGGCACATTGGCGGCGAGGTCGACAATGCCGCGCGGCAGGGTGACGGGGCTCAGGAACCTGAACTTGCGGCCATAGGCCTCGTTTTGCGGAAAATCCATCAGCTGCACGCCGGGTGTTTTCAGCAGCATTTGCACCATCGGCGATTCAGGCGCCGACACCAGCACCAGCGCATCGATCTTGCCGGCCAGAAACTCGACGGTTGCGGGCGTCTCGGCCAGGTGTGACACGCGCAGCTGGGCCAGATTCAGGCGGTTGGCCTCCAGCAATTGGTTGAACAGATTGGGCACGCCGCTACCGGCGGTGCCGACATTGACACGCCACCCCGCCAGTTGCGTCAGATTGCTGAGGTGGGCGCGCTTGGTCAGGCGCTGCGCAGCATCGCTGCGGTAGAACAGCCAGACGGGCTCGACAAACAGCGCGCCCAGCGAGGTGAGGCTGTCGAGGTCGTCCTCGGTCAGCTCGGCGGTGCCGCCTTGCACAAAGGCCAGATCGACCTTGCCCTCGCGCAGCAGCTGCAGGTTGTCGAAGGAGCCTTCGCTGCCGACGAGGTCGACGCGGATCTTGTTCCTGGCCAGGGGGCTGCGGTACTGCTCGCCAAAGCTGGCGTAGGCGCTTTGGGCCGGGCCGGTGGCCAGCTTGACCTGCGAGGGCGGGTTGGGCTTGAGCCACCAGTAGGCCCCCACGATCAAGGCCACGGCCAGGATGACCAGCGGGCCGCCGGAGACCAGCGCATCGCGGATATTGAGCACCAGGGTGATCAGGGTTTGGCGCAGCCCGTAGGCTTTTTGGCGCATCGACGTGGAGCGGTCACCCATGGTGTGTGGCGGGCTGCCTGCGCAGCGCAGTTGGAATGGCGCCTACTGTAAATCAGCGGCGCAGGGCAGGTGCAAGGCCTTGTGGTTTTCTCCGGCTTCGATTTGTAAACGATTGGCATGCAGCACCGCCTGCAAGGTGGCCTGGGCCACCGCTTCGGCGGCCATCGTGGCCAGCACCATCATGCCCAGGCTGCGCCCGGCGGCGCCAGTACCCAGGCAGAACAAGGTGTCGCCGTCGGACATGGTGTGCACCGGGTTGATGGCGCGCGCCAGCCCATCGTGGCCCACGGTGGCCAGGCGGCTGGCCTGCGCCTTGGTGATGATGGCATCGGTGGCGATCACACCAATGGTGGTGTTGGTGCCCGCCAGCAGGGGCTGGGGCGGCTCGCCGCGCAGCAGCGCGCGGCGCGTGTCGATGAGGCCCAGACCATCGCGGGTGCGCGCGCCGGCCACCACCTGGGCGGTGTCCGGGTGCAGCACATCGCCCAGTGCATTGCAGGCAATGATGGCGCCCACGGTGACGCCATCGACAGTGACGGA